>JBHENA010000020.1:0-325 GCA_046262275.1 Chthoniobacterales bacterium | reverse complement strand
CGAACATCTTGTGCGCGTCCTATGGACGGTGGGCATCGCTGTCTGGCTGCTCGCCTATTTTGGCCCGTACTCTTCTGCGCTTCCGGGCCATAGCGCGAAAGTGGTGCTCGCCGGCCTCGTCCCCCTTGTCATCTTAACGGCGGGTGGGCCGCGAATATTTTTTTGTCTTCCGACCTTGCTTCTGCCCGCTGTCGTTCCATTCGTCATGTTTCACACCGAGTCGTACAACATCAGATATGCCTTGAACGAACGATTAGCAGAGTCGCGATTCGCGGTGGGGGTCGCGATTTCTGCCATGCTCGCCGGCCTCTACGCTCTCGCCAGT
>JBHENA010000019.1:0-23612 GCA_046262275.1 Chthoniobacterales bacterium | reverse complement strand
CATCGGCACCTACGATCCCAAGCGGAAGGATCACAACAGCACACTGAAGCTGGACCGGATTGACCATTGGATTTCGAAAGGGGCGCAGCCTTCCGATACCGTTCGCAGCTTAATCAAGAAGAACCGCAAGGCAGCGGCCGAAGCGGAGCCGGCGCAAGCGACTCCTGCTGAAGTGTCATCCTGAGCGAAGCGAAGGATCTCTGATAATTGGCCTTTCTCGTATCGTCCAAAATCAATGATCAGAGATGTTTCGCTGCGCTCAACATGACAGCCTATAGAACGCATGACGTATGAAAGAGTTCCTCGAATTCGTCATCCGCTATCTCGTGGAATTTCCGGACGAGGTCCTGATTTCCGAAATTCCGCATGGGAACATGACAGTGTTCCGCCTTCAGATGCGACAAACGGACGTAGGCCGAATTATTGGCAGAAATGGGCAAACGATCCAGGCCATCCGCGCGCTGCTCTCCAGCTCCGCCGCCCGACATAATCAACGCGCAACGCTCGAGATCGTCGAGTAGGGTACGGCAAGCTTCCAGCGAGCAGATTAGCGAGATGCAAGCTGGAAGCTCGCGCTACCATGCGGATCGACATCCTGACGCTCTTTCCAGAAATCTGTCGCGCACCGTTGAACGAAAGCATGATGGCACGCGCTCAGACGAGTCGCGCGTTGGAGCTGAGAATTCACAATTTGCGCGATTGGACGACGGACAAGCATCACGTCGTGGACGACACACCATTCGGGGGCGGGCCGGGAATGGTGATGAAACCGGAACCAATCTTCGCGGCGGTGGAATCGCTGCGGAACGCGCAAAGCACGGTAGTCTTGATGACACCGCAGGGTCGCAGATTCAACCAAGCAATGGCCGCGGACTTTGCCCGGCGTCCGCATCTGATCTTTGTCTGCGGGCATTATGAAGGCGTTGATCACCGGGTGACGGAGCATCTCGCCGATGCGGAGGTTTCAATCGGCGATTACGTGCTGACGAATGGCGCGATCGCCGCGGTGGTGGTGGTCGATGCGATTGCGCGATTGTTGCCTGGCGTGCTGGGCCATGAGTTGTCCGCTGCGGATGACAGCTTTTCCGCCGGCCGGCTCGAGGCGCCGCAATACACGCGTCCGGCGGAGTTCCGCGGCTGGAAAGTGCCGGATGTATTGCTTTCAGGAAATCACGCCGAGATCGCCGCCTGGCGAAAAGAGCAGGCGCTCAAGCGGACGAGAGACAACCGGCCCGATTTGATCGGGTAGGGTCGGCGTCTCGCCGCCGGTTTGCGCATCTTGCGCAAATGAACTTTTGCACGCCACTAAAGATCGTGAAGGCAAGATGCCTTCACCGGCGGGCGGGACGCCCACCCTACCCGGGAGGCCGGCCCAGAACGACGCAAGCATTGATGCCGCCGAATCCGAAGGAATTGCTCAGCGCGTAAGTCAGCTTGGCCGGGCGCCCTTCGTTCGGCACGACGTCGAGATCGCACACCGGATCAGGAGTTGTGCGATTCAATGTTGGCGGCAGCCAGTTGTGCTCCATCGCGAGCGCGCAAATCGCCGCCTCGATAGCGCCTGTCGCGCCAAGCGGATGCCCCGTGAACGCCTTCGTCCCGCTCACCGGCATGCGCTGCGCGTGCGCACCGAACACTTGCTTGAGCGCGGTGGTCTCCGTGCTGTCGTTCAACTGCGTCGAGCTGGCATGCGCGTTCACATAATCGATCTGCTCGGGCCCGAGTCTCGCGTCGGACAAGGCATCGCGCATGGCGCGGATGCACGACTCGGCCCCAGGCAGGGGAGTGGTCATGTGAAAGGCATCATTGTTCAAGCTGTAGCCCAGCACCTCCGCATAGATGTGTGCTCCGCGTCCCAGCGCATGGTCGAGCTCTTCGATCACAAGCGAAGTAGCGCCCTCCGCCATGACAAAACCATCACGGCCAAGATCGAATGGACGACAAGCTTCCCCGGGATCGCCATTCGATTGGCTCATGGTTTTGATGATCGCGAACGCGCCGAAAGTGAGCGGGCTGAGCGGAGCTTCCGCACCGCCAGCAACGATCACGTCGGCAAAATCGTCTCGGATGTAACGGAGCGCCTCGCCTACCGCCACCGTGCCGCTGGCGCAACTGTTCGAATTCGTGGTGCCGACGCCACGGAAGCCGAATTCGATCGCGATATTGGAATGGGCGGAGCCGCCGAAGACCTGCAGCGCGAGCGTCTGGTTCACTCCGCGTGTTCCCTTCTTCAAAAAGTGGGCGTGCTGATCCTCCGCGTTTGAAATTCCGCCCAGAGCCGTGCCGAAGCTGACGCCGACCCGGTGCTGCGGCTGATCACGCGAGTAGATGATGCCGGCATCGTCGAGCGCCATTCTTGCCGACGCGACCGCAAACTGCGCGTAGCGGTCGAGGCGTTTCAGGCGATGCGGCGCGAAATGATCTTCCGGCACCCAATCGCGGATTTCGCCGCCGCAATGCGCGTGGAAGGCGGTGGTATCGAAAGTGGAAATATGCTGGATGCCGCTCTTCTCCGCGCGCACTCCGTTCCAGAAGTTCTCCTTTCCCGTCCCGATACAGGTGATCGGCCCGATACCAGTAATGACGGCGCGGCGCTGCTTTCCGTTTCGCATACGCTGATTTAACCCCGCGATTCCAGATGCGTTTTCATGTGACGCAAAGTTTTAGCCGCAATGTGCTGGATGAAGAAGTTGCCGATGATCCGCTCCGCCACGGGCGCGAGCGCGGGAATTCTGAAGCGAAGATCGTGTACGATCTGCACCAGGACGCCGGCCGGAGTGTCCGTGAAACTCCACTCAACCTGCATGCCTCTGGTAAAAGCCTTGAGATGATGGAAGCGCACTTTGAGATTCTCGCGGTCGATCAGTTGCTCGGAGGTCCAGGCAATCGGAATGCCGGAGCGGAGCGCAGCCATGACAACGACGTTGCGATTTTCACCCCGCTCCAGATACCGAATGTAACGGTAGTGCGGCAGGATTTTGGGCCAGAGTTCGAGGTTCGCCGCCGTCTCGAAGATCGCCATCTTCGGCGCGTGTATGATGATGGAATTGCCGGTGTGCATCGTGGCGAAAATGCGGAGACGTGACCGTAAGCTGCGTCATATCCGGCAGCAACGCTGCCCGCTCGCAGCAGCGCGGCTCGGGTCTTGCGTGCGCAGCGTGCTTTGGAGTGCGTGCGCGTCCTCGCGCCGCTTTCCACACGCATGGTCGTCATTTCCCGAAAACCAGAAGCCTGCATTTCCCAACCGGCGGGCCTGTCCATGGCAGGGATAGCGCGCTGCGCATCCGAAGCGCGTGGCCAGACTTCCCGCTCTATCAGCACCAGAGTGCTTTCGACACCGCTCGGACGCCGCAGCGCGGCGTCCCTACCAGTCCGGTTCTTCGGGTCCAGTGCACTGGAGATTACATCTGCCTTTTCCTTCGCGTGTGGAAAGCGGCACGAGGACGCGCACGCACTCCAAAGCGCTTCACGCGAGATTATCGCTTCCTCGGGTGGATGACACGATAGGTGAGAAAGCATTCGTCACCTACCACTCGCATGTCGATCAATGAACAACGGACGCTCGCCGGCAGAAAATCGCGGCTCAATCCGGTGAGTGTCGGCGCGTCGGCGCCCCCAAAGAGATACGGGGCAATCGTGAGGTTCAACTGGTCGACGAGCCCCAGCTCGAGCAGGGAACGGAAAAGCGCCGCACCACCTTCGCAGGCCATGGACCGAACTCTGTATTCCCGTCGGAGCTGTTGCAGCATCCAGCTCAGATCAACCGAGTCTGATTCGCTCAGGTGAAGCGTCGCTTTCTTGCGCAGCTCTTTTTGGTGACGGCGCGGCATTCTCGTGGTGGAGAAGATCACGATCGGGGCAACGGTGGATGCGAAGATCTTCAAGTTAGGATCGATTCGTCCTTCGTTTGAGACGATCACGCGCAGCGGCGAAGGCGTTTGACCGCGCGCGATCCGCTGCTCGCGTAATTCACCTTTCGGCAGCCCAAGCCGGACGTTGTCCTTCTTCAGGGTGCTGTGACCGATCAACACCGCATCCGCCAGGGCGCGCTGCCGCAGCAGGTGCATCTTGTCTTCGCGGGAGGTGAAATCGACCGGTGTAAACTCGCGCGTGGTGATCTTGCCATCTGTGGTCATGGCGAAAGTCGCGGCGACAAATGGACGGCGTGCTCTGCGAATCTGCCGGCCTGGCCTGCGCCGCGACTGCGGCGCACTCACGGCCGTCGGGGCACTGAGGCCTCTCCCGCATCCTCGGCGATCGCGATGCCATGCTCGAGCGTCGCCACCTCGCGCTCCATGTCGCCCAGTCTGACGTGGCCGATTGCGCGGCTTGGGCGATACAAAAGGTAAACCAGACCACCGGGCGCGGAGCAGCCCAGCATGACGATGAAGCTCATCGACCCGATCAGTACCGCGACGGCAGGTGCTACGCCGCACAAGCCGTTCAGCATCACCTGCAGGATGTGCTCACGGACACCGACACCTGCGAAACTGATCGGGAGCGAGGAGATCGTGCGTTCGACCGGCATGATCGCGAAAAAATCCACCGCCGCTACGCCGGCGCGAAAGGCATGGGCCACGCAGAGGAAAGTGAGAAAAGTAGCGAGATGCGCGATGACTGAGAACGCAAACGCGATCAGCGTTGCGCTCCAATGATGCGCGTAGAGATGGTAGGCGGCTGAGAGTTCGATCAGCTTTTCGCGTCCAGGAAACTTGTGCGGCAGACGATGGAGCAAGTTGAAGCCGCTAATCACAAAGGTGGAGAGGAGCGACACGATCGCGCTTCCGAGGACGGCGAGGAGAATCCAGAGCAAACTGCGCGTCTCCGGCGTTTGCGACAGGAAGTCGTATCGCAACCCGATCAACGCGCCGGTGATGGTGACGAGCGCGACCAGGCCAACGAGCCGGTCGAACAAGACCGCGAGCAACGCGCCAGTGATTTTGCCCGGAGTTTCTTTGACGAGCAGGTACGATTTTACGAGATCGCCGCCCGTGCCGCCGGGCAGAAACTGATTGAAAAAAACGCCGATCATAAAGAGGGCGGACATTCGACCGAAGGGGAGATGAATGCCCTGCACTTTCAACAAAACATTCCAGCGCAACGCTGCTGCGACTTCAACGATAAGGTAGGAGAGAATGGCCGCGCCGATCCACCGGTAGTCGGCCATCCGGAGCGCGATCGCCATCTTGGCACGCTTTTCGGGATCGTGAAAAACCCAGTAGAGAACCGCAATCGTGACAGCCAGCTGCAGCAGCGTGAGCAGGAGTTTCTTCACTGGCCGAAGCGCTCCTGCCAGATCACGACCGAACGCCGGATTTCTTCGGCCGTCTTGCGCGGGCTCATTTCCCAGACAAACAAGCAGTTCGAAGGTAGGAGCGGAACGAGTTTCTCGAGATCGACGTGGCCGGCGAATGGTGGCTGGTGGTCCTGACCAGGCCAGATCACATCCTGGAGGTGGCAGCCAAACGCGCGCGGCCCGATCAACCGCAGCCACTCCTCATGGTTCAGGAAGCCCAGGTTTTCCTTGATCTGGATGTGGCCGAAATCGTGCCAATAGCCCGCCTGCGGTGAATTCAACTCGTCGAGCAGCGCGGGCAGCTCCTTTTCGCTCGGCATCTCTTCATAGCCGCGGCGGCCTTCCACCCCGAGCCGGACGTTCTTCGCGGCTGCGTATTCGACGACGCGTTTCAGACATTCGCGGACCCGGTCCAAATGCCACGGCGCTTCCTGTTCGCGCTTCTTCACCGCATTGATCTTGCGGCGCACGTACTCGCGCGAGAGCAACTGGCCTTTCTTCGCGAGGGCGATCAGCTCGTCCGTGATCGGATTCATCGGGACCTCGCCGCAGTGCAAGACAACAAAGGGTGCTCCGAGACGTTGCGCGAAATCGATGGTCTGGAACGTCTGTTTGACCGCGCGCTCGCGCTCGTGCGAAGCGCCGGCTGAAAACATGTAGCAATCGGGGGAAGCGTGCAGGACCTCTACGGGGAGCGGACAGAAATTGTGCAGGCTGCTGAAAGTCACCTCGCCGGCCTCATACATTTTCTGAATCCCAGGCATGAGCGAAATGCGGACGCCGTGTCCAAGCTCGATGTGGCTAAAGCCGAGCTCACCCTTGATCTCGCGCAGCATTTCCTCGCCGGAGGTGTGGCGGCCGGAATTCCAACAGGTGGAGAACGAAATCATCCCGCTCCGGATTAACGAGCAATAACGGGCGCGGGAATCGGAGGCTCGGCCGGAATCGTCTCGGCGCGTGCACCGCATTGGCGACGAATGCGCGAAAGCAGCGTCAAGCCCAGGGCGCCATAGATCAGCGCGCCGAACATCATCGCCTTGGGCATGCCTAAGAGGTCAGAGGCGCTCGTCAACACGAGGCCCGCGAGCGGCATGAGGCCGAAGAAGCTGAGGCCAAACACAGCCGAGACCCGCCCGCGCAGGTAATCGGGGGCGCGTTCCTGCACGATCGTGTTAGCCAGACCGAAGTTCATGGAAAGGCCGATTGAATTGATCGCGCAGACGAGTGCGGCGAGGCCGAAGCTCGGTGCACGCGAAAGCCCAAAAATGCAGACAGCAACAGCTGCCACTCCGCACATGAGAATGGTGGCCCGATTCGCCCGCGGAACGCTCAGCAAGCCGATCGCACCAACAACAGAACCGATGCCCGAGGCGGCCATCAGAAAACCGAGCCGATCAGGGCCGAGGCCGAGCACATTTCTCACGTAGAGCGGCATCATCACCGAGATCACTGGAAAGACGAACACCGTGGTGGTAGCGATGAGCGATACCATCGCCAGGCTGGCTTTATCCTGCGCGATGAAGCGGAAACCTTCCTTGATTCCGCTCTTTCGCTTCTCCTCCTCTTCAGTGGATCCTTTCCGGCGCGGCGGCAAGGAGACCAAGGCGATGATCAATGCCACGAATGAGATCGCGTTAAAGAAGAACGCGGAGGCCGCGCCCCAGACGCTGATCATTACACCACCGACTGCCGGACCGGCCAGACGCGAGCCGTGGAATACCGCGCGATCCATCGCGATCGCACCTGCGATCTGGTCCTTCCTCACCAGCTCCGGGACGAGCGCGGAGAGCGCAGGCATCTCGAAGGAATTCGAAATCCCGAGCACGACCGCGACTGCGAAGACGTGCCAGATCGCGATCTGACCCTTCAGGAGAAGAAAGCCGATCAGCACCGCAAGTGCGATCTGCACGTACTGCGTCGCGAGCAGGATCTTGCGCTTGTCGTATTTGTCCGCAGCCGAGCCGCCGACCATCGTCAGAGCGAGCATGGGGAGGCCGGCGGCGAGGTTCACCATCCCGAGATGCAGCGCCTTGTCGGTCAGGGTGCTCATCACCCAGCCTTGCGCCATCACTTGCATCCAGGTCCCTGTGTCCGAGATAGCCGAACCCATGATGTAGCGGCGAAATGGCCCCTCGCGCAGCAACTGCAGCGCCCCATGCGCAAGGGGTTTCGCTTCCGTTTTCATGGGGGAGACTCATACGCGGGGAGGAGTGCGCCTGCAATGAGCCGCAACGACCGCAGTACTCAGGTGTTCGGACACTGCCACCAGAAGCCGCTGATTCGCCAGCCCTGGGCCGAGCGATTCACTTCCAGGCGCAGATTTACCTGGCCGCAGCGGGCAAAACCGTGGCCGTCGATGACGCCGACGTAGCGCACGCGCGCGGGAAACTCATAGAGCGAGCGAACGGCCACGACAGTGACGCGAGTATTCTGCACATCGCCTAAACGGAGGTACTTGTCAGTGAGCGGCCGTGTCACTCCGAGCGCGCCGTGCGGATTTTGTTTCCAACGCTCGGTGGCTTCATCGAGCAAAAAGCCAGTGTCGTTCTCGATAAAGATGCGGCGCAGCGCTTCTTCGCCGTAGCGTCTGGCCTCGCGTTCCATCGTGATGCGATAGAGATTCACGCCGACCAGGGCAGAGAAAACGCTCGCCAGCAGGAGGAGGAAGACTACCGCAACGATCGCCTTCTCGGGCCAGCGGATGTTCTCTTTCTGCCGCACGGCAAAGAAATGCACGGACGGCGCGAAGCAGAGCGCGCCGACGATGAGATCTACCACGCCGCCAGTCCACTGGATCATGTTCTCGTCGCGGATGCCCCAGATGAACAAAACGAAGCCGAGGAATAGCGTCCACGCGCCGAGCAGCCACCGCACCCAGTGTGTGCCCAGCCAAATGAAGGCAAAGGCCAGCCACCAGAGCGCGAACGAGATCGCCAGCGCGAGCGCGCCTTCCAGCGCGCCTCCGAGCAATGCAGCGAGAAAGATCAACGCCTGCACGATGGCGAAAAAAGCCGCGATGCTGAGCAGAATTGCTCGCCCGCGTCGCCACGGCTCCGGCTCCCCGAAGTTCCAGAGCGATTCCGGTTCGTCATCTGCCATCAGAGACTTGATTAGAGGATGGGGGCCGGTTCGAGAAGCTCGAAGGGACACAAAGCTCCTTGAACGAAGAGAAAAAGCGTTTTGTCTGGTAGAGAGAAAGCTATGCGACCGGACAAGTTCACCCAGAAGATGCAGGAAGCGCTGCAGGCGTCCCAGGACGTCGCGGCGCAGCACAATCATCAGGAAATCACGAATGAGCATTTCCTGACCGCTCTGCTCGATCAGGCCGAAGGGATCACACGGCCCTTGCTTGAGAAACTGGGGATCCGCGCAGACAACGTGCGCGCGCAGTTGCAGGCGGAAATCAAGCGCCGCCCGCAGGTGCATGGTTCTACGGACGTGCGGCTGGGGAACGAACTTCGCTCCACCTTGGACGCGGCGGAGAAGGAGATGGCAAAGCTGAAGGACGAATTCCTCAGCGCTGAGCATTATCTCCTGGCGCTGACCGACTCGACCGGGCCTGCGGCGAAGCTCCTGAAGCAGGCTGGCGTTACGCGCGACAAGCTGATGCAGGCACTGCAGCAGGTTCGCGGCTCGCAGCGCGTCACGGATCAAAATCCCGAGGGGAAATATCAGACGCTCGAAAAATATGGTCGCGATCTGACGGAACAGGCGCGGGGCGGGAAAATCGATCCGGTCATCGGGCGCGATGGGGAGATCCGCCGCGTCATGCAGGTGCTTTCGCGCCGAACGAAAAACAATCCGGTGCTGATCGGCGAGCCGGGTGTTGGCAAGACTGCGATCGTGGAAGGGTTGGCGCGACGCATCATCAGTGGCGACGTGCCGGAATCATTGAAGAAGAAGCGGCTCGTCGCGATGGACATCAGCGCCATGGTCGCGGGGGCCAAGTTTCGCGGAGAATTCGAGGATCGGCTGAAAGCGTTTCTGAAGGAAGTCACGGATTCGCAGGGTGAGATCATTCTCTTCATTGACGAGCTACACACGATTGTGGGCGCGGGAGCGGCGGAAGGCTCCGTCGATGCCTCTAATATGTTGAAGCCGCAATTGGCCCGCGGTGAGCTGCGCACGATCGGGGCGACCACTCTGGACGAGTACCGCAAGTACATCGAAAAGGACGCGGCGCTGGAGAGAAGGTTTCAGCCGGTGATGGTGGATGAACCGACGGTTGAAGACACCATCGCGATTTTGCGCGGCTTAAAGGAGCGTTACGAGGTGCATCACGGCGTTCGGATTCAGGACGCCGCCCTGGTCGCGGCGGCCGTGCTCTCGCATCGCTACATCAGCGATCGTTTCCTGCCCGATAAAGCAGTGGACCTCGTGGATGAAGCGGCCTCGCGCCTGAAGATCGAGTTGGATTCGATGCCGACGGAGATCGACGTGATCGAGCGCGACATCATGCAGCGCGAAATGGAGCGCCAGGCTCTGAAGAAGGAGAAAGACCCTGCGAGCAAGGAGCGCTTGGCAAAGATCGAAAAGGAACTGGCGGACCTGAAGGAGCAGTCAGCCGCACTGAAAGCGGAGTGGCAGAAAGAAAAAGGCACGATTGAAGAGCAGCGAAAATGGAAGGAGGAACTGGATCAACTTCGCACCGAGTTGGAGCGCGCGCAGCGCCGCGGCGATCTGGCCAAGGCGAGCGAGATTCAGTATGGCCGCATACCGGAGTTGGAGAAAAAAGTCGCGCGCCTGGAGAGCGAGCCACGCGGCGGGGGCGTCGCGGACACTTCCGGCGGCGACGGCGCCGCCGCTACTGTAGCTGCAACGCCCTCGTCGCAGGAAGTGGCTGCGGCGCCCCCGCCGCAATTTCCGCTAGTTGATTTCGATCCTAGTGCGTCCATCGGTCACATGCGGGGCAGTAGCCTGCCGCATTGGCGGCAAGATGGCGTCACGTACTTTGTGACCTGGCGCACTGCCGACTCGATCCCGGCGGAACGTGTCAAAGAATGGCTCGCCGAGCGCACGCAGTGGCTGGAGGCGCATCCGAAGCCTTGGGATCACGCGACCGAACAAGAATATTATCGTCGCTTTCCAGATCGTTGGGAAAAATGGCTCGATGAGTCACATGGTGAATGTCTGCTCGCGCGGCCTGAACTACGCGAGATCGTCGAGAAAGCTTTACGGCACGATGATGGAAAGAATTATCGGCTGCACGAGTTCATTGTCATGCCGAACCATGTGCATGTGTTGGTCACGCCGTTGGAAGAACACACTCTTTCAGAAGCAATTCAGGGATGGAAATCGGTTTCGGCTCACCGCATCAACCAGGCGTTGGGTCGTCGCGGAGAGTTTTGGCAGAAGGAGAGTTTTGATCACATTGTTCGGAACGTCGACCACGCGGAGAAGTTCGCCGGTTATATCCGGCGCAATCCATTGGCGTTGCCGGCGCGGTTGCGCGGCGCGGTGCCGTTCTCCGCGCGAAAACGCGGCGAGGGCGCCGCGGACACTTCCGGCGACGGGGGCGTCGCCGCTACGCCGCGACGGCTTTTGCGCGAGGAGGTGACGGAAGAGGATATCGCAGAGGTCGTCTCCAGTTGGACTCACATTCCGGTTTCGCGCCTGCAGGAAGGGGAACGGCAGAAGCTGGTCAAGATGGAGCAGCGCCTGCGGGAGCGAGTCGTTGGCCAGGCCGAAGCCATTAATGCAGTTGCAAATGCGGTTCGCCGCGCGCGTGCCGGTTTGCAGGATGAGAACCGCCCTATCGGCTCATTCATTTTCCTCGGCCCGACCGGTGTCGGCAAAACGGAGTTGTCGCGCGCGCTGGCGGAGTTCCTGTTCGATGACGAGAACGCCATGGTCCGCATCGACATGAGCGAGTACATGGAGAAGCACACGGTCGCGCGTTTGATCGGCGCGCCACCGGGCTATGTCGGCTACGAAGAGGGCGGACAGCTCAGCGAAGCCGTGCGCCGCAAACCGTATTCGGTGATCCTGTTCGATGAGATCGAAAAGGCGCATCACGACGTCTTCAACGTCCTGCTCCAGGTGCTGGATGACGGCCGGATCACGGACGGCCAGGGAAGAACGGTCGATTTCAAAAACACGGTCATCATCATGACCTCGAACATCGGCTCGCAGTACATCACAGACGAAGCCACCGCCGAGCAGCGTGAAGCGCGGGTGACCGAAGCGCTACGACAACACTTCCGCCCTGAGTTTCTGAACCGGGTGGACGAAATCATTATCTTCGACCGTCTGAACGAGGCAGAGTTGAAGCAGATCGTGGAGATTCAGTTGAAGCGGCTCGTTCGCCGCCTCGAGAACCAGAAAATTGCTCTCCAGTTGACTGACGCGGCCAAGGCGCACATCGCGCGGGAAGGTTATGATCCCGTCTACGGTGCGAGACCGCTCAAGCGCGCGATCCAGAAAGGCATTCTCGATCCGTTAAGTCTTGAGATCCTGGAGGGAAAATTCGGCGAAGGACAAACCATCCGCGTAGACGCACCGAACGGAATGCTCACCTTCGCGGCTGCGTAGCGCTTCCGCCGGGGTTTCGTGATGTCAAACGATGGAGCGCGTCGCCGAGAATGTGTGGATGCTTCGCTATCCGTTGAGACTTCTTGGGATGCAGATCGGGCGCAACGTCACCGTTATTCGCCTGCGCAGCGGCGAACTGGTGATTCATTCGACCGCTCCGTTTGCGCCGGCGGAGATCACGGAAATTCGTCGGCTCGGGGAACCGAAATGGCTGTTGGATGTGAGCCGTTTTCATGATTCGTTCGCCGCGAACGGGCGGGCAGCTTTTCCTAATTTGACTTATTTCGTGCCGAAGGGGTTTCCAAACGCGGCGCGTTTAAACGCTGCGACCTTGGAACGCGCGCCCGCGGTTTGGGAAGGTGAATTGGAACTGCGGAGAATCGCGGGAATGCCCAAGGTGCAGGAGCACGCATGTTTCACATCCCGTCGCGTACTCTGATCGTGGCGGACCTGCTTTTTAACTTCGGCGCACCTGCGTCCTGGTGGACGAGGATGGTCGCGCGGCACGTCATGCAACTCAAGGACCTCGTCGGAATGAGTCCGTTTTTCCGTCTCATGATCCGCGATCGGGCAGCCTTTCGTCGGTCGCTCGAACAGGTCATGGAATGGGATTTTGAGCGCGTGATTGTCGCCCACGGTGAGATCATTGAGACTGAGGCGCGGAAGCGGATAGGCGACCTGGTTCAGAAGTAGCTTCGCGCCTTTTGCGCTTGAATCGCGCCTGACGGCTTTTACAGCATTGGTTGTCGCTTCGCCACGTGTGATCGAGAGCCCGGAAATATGCAAGGAGTGCGGCGCCACGGCGCGTCTGGCGAAGGGTAGTTGCCTCAGTTGCCTCTTGCGCGAAGGGCTCGCAGCCGACGAGGACGCGGCGGATGGGAGCTTCGAGAGTGCGCTGGCGGAAGCGGAGGCGCCGGAGAAGCAGTGGCGGATCGGCCATTACGAAATCCTGGGGGAGATCGGCCGCGGCGGAATGGGCGTGATCTATCGCGCGCGGCAGCAGCACTCCCGGCGTGTGGTGGCGCTGAAACACGCGCTCACTTATCACTCCGATTCGCTCGAGACGCTGGAGCGTTTCCGGCGCGAAGCCGAAGCCGCCGCCAGTCTGGATCATCCAAATATTCTCCCGATCTACGAGGTGAGCGAAAGCGAGGAAGGTCTCCCATTTTTCAGCATGAAATTCGCGACTGGCGGAAGTCTGCGCGCGGTTGGGCCTGCTCTTCGCAACGATGTGCGGCATTGTGTGCGGCTGATGGCGAAAGTGGCGCGCGCCATTGAATACGCGCACAGCAAAGGCATTCTGCATCGCGATCTGCAGCCGGGGAATATCCTGCTCGACGGACGCGGCGAACCGATGGTGAGCGACTTTGGCCTGGCGAAGTGGCTCGATGGAAATAGCGACCTGACCCGAACGATGACCACCTTCGGCACGCCCGGCTACATCGCGCCGGAACAAGCTGAAGGCGCAGCTGCCGATTTGACGCCGGCGGCGGACATTTACAGCCTCGGCGCGGTTTTGTTCGATCTCCTGGCCAACCGTCCGCCTTTCGTCGGGACGAACGCACTTGCAGTCATCCGCCAGGCCACCGCCACGCCGGCGCCGAAGTTGCGCTCTCTGGCTCCTGCGTTGGATCGCGACCTGGAGACAATCACCGCGCGCTGCCTGGAGCGCGACCGGAAAGCGCGCTACCACTCCGCCGGAGCGCTCGCCGAGGATTTGGAGCGCTGGCTCGACGGGCGATCCATCATTGCGCGTCGCGTCCTCCCTCCCGCGCAAATTTGGCGATGGTCGCGGCGAAACCCGGTTTTGGCCGGTGTGGCGACGGTGTGCCTCATCCTCGCCGGTACGGTCGCGTGGTTGTGGCGTGGCCAGAGCCCGAGCGCGCCTGCCGTCCCGTTGCCGGAGAAAAGCATCGCCGTCCTGCCATTCGAGAATCTCAACGACGATCGCGAGAACGTCTTCTTCAGCGAAGGAATCCAAGACGACATCCTGACGGCATTAGGGAAGGTGGCGGAGCTAAAGGTGATCAGTCGGAGCAGCGTGCGGGAATATAAGCCGGGCGCACCGCGCAATCTGCGGGAGATCGCTCGCGCGCTCGGCGTCCAGCACGTGCTGGAGGGGAGTGTCCGCCGTGCGGATGGCCGGGTCAGGATCTCCGCGCACCTCACAAACGCGAGCACCGGCGCGCAGCTTTGGGCCGAGCAGTACGACCGCGAGTTGTCGGACGTGTTTGGGATCCAAAGCGAAATCGCGCAGGAGATCGCGGGCCGGCTCCGCGCGAAGCTCTCGCCGCTCGAACAAGCAACGATTCAGGCAAAACCGACGCGTGACATGGTGGCCTACGAGCTTTACCTGCGGGCGAAAGAGATCGGGCAGCGACCCGGACTCTCGACGGCGGAACGGACCGAACGTCAGGTCGCACTCTTGAACCAGGCGGTGGCGCGCGATCCGGCATACGTTCCGGCGCTTTGTTTGCTGGCGCGAGTGCATGTTCAATCCTACTGGTCGAACCACGATCACACCGCGGCTCGCCTCGACTTGGCGCGAACGACCCTCGAAGCGGCAGCACGATTGCAACCCGACGCTGGCGAAGTGCACCTTACGCGCGGGATTTTGCATTACTGGGGCAACCGCGATTATGAGCCTGCCCTGGCTGAGCTGGCCCTCGCGCGCGCGGCTCTCCCGAACGATGCGGATGTCCCGTATTTCATGGGATTGATCACGCGGCGACAGGGGGATTGGGAAGCGTCGACGCGTTATCTCGAGCAGGCGAAAACGATGGATCCGCGCAACCTGGTCATCCTCTTCGATCTCGCGCGGACCAATTACTTCGCGGTCAAGCGCTACAAAGACGCCGCCGCGCTAACCGAGAGCGTGCTGGCGTGGAAGCCAGATGATTTCGATTTCGCACTGGCCCGCGCGAAGGTGGATTTCGCGAGCAGAGCGGACGTGGCGCGCTGGCATTCGACCGTCTGGGGTGAGGCGGCGAAAACGGCGGACGCAGAATTGCTGGCCTATGAGCGTCTGGAGCTTGCACTGGCAGAACGGGATTATGACGCCGCGGAAGAGGCGCTCGCGGCGCATGCCGCTCCGGAATCCAACTGGGCGGGATTCGTGACTCCACACAAATGGTACGAAGGCTTAATCGCGCTCGGTCGGCGTGATCCGCGGAAGGCGAGGGCAGCATTTCTCGCGGCGCGCAGTACTGTTGCCGACGTTGTGGCGAGGCGTCCTGATGACGCCAAGGCGCATATCATTCTGGCGGAAATCGAGGCGCGGCTGGGACACAGAGCGCAAGCAATCGCTGTGGGCGAGCGCGCGCTGGCATTGCGCCCGGTGTCGAAAGATGCGGTGGATGGAGCGAACCTCACCGGGCGCCTGGCAGGCGTGTATGCGCAGTTGGGCGATACGGCGCGCGCGCTCGATCTTCTGGAAGCTGCCGCCAAACTGCCTACCGGGTGCAATTACGGCTCGCTCCAGCTGGACGAAACCTGGGATCCCATCCGGGGCAAGGAACGGTTCGAACAAGTGTTGGCTTCCCTCGCGCCGAAGGATTGAACAGTGTGCCTCCCGTCCTTGTCTTATTCGGCTATGATGAAATTCAAACTATTGGCCTTTCTAGCGGTGGGAATGCTGGCGGGCTCCTCTGCTTTCGCCGGTGACAAGGCGTGCTGCGCCGCCACCGCGGGGAACAAATCCGGCCACGGCTGTTCGGCCACCTTCGCCAGGCTCGATCTAACGGCCGAGCAGAAGACGAAGATGGAAACGCTCGCGCAAGAGTGTGAGAAAGGCGGTTGCAACGAGGCCACGCACACAAAAATGGCCAAGGGTGCGCAGAAGATTCTGAACAAGGATCAGTTCGCCGCATGGGAAGCCGCTTGCCGTGGGAAGACGGACGAAAAAACCCGAAGCTAGATCAGCTTGAGTAGGATTCCGTTAGCGGAGGAGCGCCGCTAACGGAATTACTTTGTACTGGAGCCGCTTGCTGGCCGGAGCGGATGGGGAAAGCTGTGGGGCATGCAGGACATTGCGGCCAATCTCGAGCTGGTACTCTCGCGAACCTCCGCTGCCGCCGAGAAGTCTGGACGCACGGCTGACCAGGTGCAGTTGGTGGCCGTTTCAAAAAAGCAGGACGCTGAGAAAGTTCGCGCCGCCTACGACGCAGGCCAGCCGATTTTCGGCGAGAGCCGCGTGCAGGAGGCGCGGGCAAAAATTCCGCTGCTGCCTTCGGCGGTGCGCTGGCATTTCGTCGGTCCTCTACAAAAGAACAAGATTCGGCACGCGCTGCCGTTGTTCGAGCTGTTTCACAGCATCGATTCGCTGGCGCTCGCGCAGGAGATCGAGCGCATCGCCGCCGAGGAAGGCTTGCGTCCGCGCGTGCTGCTGGAGGTGAATGTGGCTGGCGAAGGGAGCAAGATCGGCTTCGCGCCCGAGCGATTGGAGCGTGAGATAGAAGCGATGCTTCAGCTCGGCCGGGTCGAGATCGAGGGGCTGATGGCAATTCCGCCGTTAGCCCCAAAAGCTGAAGATTCACGACCGTACTTCGTTGGGCTGCGCGAGTTGCGGGAGCGCCTCCAGCAGGAGTTCCGAGTCAAGCTGCCGCAACTCTCGATGGGGATGAGCAACGACTATCCGGTTGCGATTGAAGAAGGCGCAACGCTCGTCCGGGTGGGCACGGCCATTTTCGGTGAGCGGTCCGGCCGATGATCAGCGCATCGGGTTTTGCAGATGCGCCTTGAGCCAAAGAGCATCCAGTTGATCGGGAGCGAGCTCGCCATTCAATGGAACGACGGCCCGGAGACGTTCGTGACGCTGGAGCTTCTGCGGCGGGCCTGCCCTTGTGCGAGTTGCGGTGGCGAACCGGATGTGCTCGGAAATGTTTCGCGGCCGAATGTGAGCTACACGCCCCAGAGCTTCGAGCTGCGCGCCTGGGAGCTGGTCGGCGGCTACGGCCTCCAACCAACGTGGCTCGATGGCCACCGCACCGGGATCTATTCGTATCGGTATTTGCGGCGCCTGGGTTCAGTGGGTTGACGCGCGTGCTAGGATGGAAACCCTCGCACCCATGACGCGCCCCGCCAAAGCTTCGCTGCTATTGTTCTTCTTTTCGCTTTGTGGCGTGGCTTTCGTGGTCACGCACCATGTGCGCGAACGAATCGCGGTGCCGGCGCCACACGAGCTGTTTGCAGTCGTGAACGAGCAACTGGCGGCTTTTCGGTCGGCTGATTTCCCTAGCGCCTATCGGCAAGCGACAAGCGGCGTGCAGCAAAAGTTCACACTGCCGCAGTTCGAAAGCATGGTGCGCCGCAATTATGCTGAGATAACACAGTCCCACCGGGTCGAGTTTGGCTCCGTCAAAGTGGAAGGCGGCACCGCGCTCGTGCAGGTTTTCTTTTTCGCGGAAGACGGCTCCGTCCGCGCGTTCTTGTACAGCCTCGTCTCGGAGGATGACCGCTGGAAAGTAGGCGGAGTCGAGGAGATCGGCCCGCAAAATCGGCGCAAACGCCTCGCTGGAATGCACGTCTGAATCGCGGCGGCGCGCGCGCAGGGTGTCATCCCGAATCGCGGAGACGATGAGGGATCTCCCAGTCGCGCTGCCGATCACACCAGCGGCTGAAGCTGATCCATCGCCGATTGCGAGGTCCTTCGCCGTCTCCGCGGCTCAGGATGACTCGTAGCCAGGCGAAGGACGCAGCACTGATGCTGCCGTTCACGCCGGGACCGTCACTCGCAGCAGCGCAGTGTTCTCCGCGCTTGGAGTGAGGTTGCGATCCGTAAGGTTGGCAGGGACGAGAAAGACCTCGCCGGGCTTGAGGACGGTGCCAGCACAAGCAACTGCGCCCGCCAGGCAAATCACAATCGCGAACGTCCCTCTCGTGGAGACTTCGCGCGGCGCGGAAAGCTCCCACTTCTGAATCTCGAAGAGCAAATCCTTCACTAGCGATTCTCCGGCAGGCGCTACAAGCCCCGGCTCGAAATCCTCGAAATTGATCGATCGCAGCGACTCCTTGATGTGCAACTTTCTCGGCGTGCCATCGGATTGGACCCGCTTCCAATCGAAAACCCGATAAGTTGTGTCGCTGTTCTGCTGAATCTCCACGATGACGTTGCCTGCCCCGATGGCGTGCATGCGCCCGCTTGGCAGGAACATCGCGTCGCCGGTGCGAACTGGCACCCGATGGACGTGTTCTTCCACCGCGCCGGCTGCCACGGCGGCTTCGATCTGCGCGCGCGAGACCCCCTTTTTGATTCCGACGTAAAGCTCCGCGCCCGGGCAGGCTTCGGCGATGTACCAACATTCCGTCTTGGGCTCACCGCCCAGTTCAGCGGCTATTTCCGCCGGGGGGTGAACTTGTAGCGAAAGCTTTTCCTGCGCGTCGAGCAGCTTGATCAAGAGCGGGAAACGCGCGGCGCCCTGGACCGGCCCGAAAATTTGCGCGCGCTGATCGACCCACAACTCGTGCAGCGTTCGCCCACGCCATGCACCCTCCCGCACGACGCTTTGCGCTTCCGGACGATCGACGATTTCCCACGACTCCCCGATGGGCGCCCCCGGCGGCAGACGTTTACCGTAAAGCGTCTCCAGACGCCGCCCACCCCAGATTCTCTCCATGAAGAGCGGCTGGAAAACCAGCGGTTGCTCGGGGAGAACCGCAGAGGCGCTCATAGGCGGGGCAAGGTAGGGAAGCGCAAACGGATTGCAACGCGTTGGCTCCGAATGCGCAAACCCTTTGTGAAGGCAGCCGGAAGAACGAAGATTTGGCCTCCGATGAAAACAAGCGCGGCGAAATTCGTCAGGTACTGGCTGCCCGCCATTGCATGGATGCTCCTCATTCTTTTTGCGTCCACCGATCTCCTTTCGGTCGAACGCACCTCACGGTTCATCGCGCCTTTACTGCGCTGGCTAAATCCGGATATCTCCGGAGCGACGATCGCGGCAGTTCAGCTCCTGGTGCGGAAGGCTGCGCACGTAACGGAGTACGGGATCTTGGCGGCGCTGCTCTGGCGCGCGCTCGCCCACGCGAGCGCAAAAACAAGCTCGCGCGCGCCGCTCATAGCATTCCTCGCGGCCGTAGCCTACGCCGTGCTGGACGAGTTTCACCAGTCCTTCACGACCTCGCGCACCGGTTCGCCTGTCGACGTAATCATCGATGCGACGGGTGCGCTGGCTGGTCTGGCGCTCTACTGGATGATGAAAATTCGGAAGCGAGTAGCTGCCGCTTCGACCAGTTGAATCGCCACTAAGCTGTAGTCCTGGAGCGCGGCGAGGAAACCTGCTCCACGTGCTTTTCCCTCTCCTACGGCGCGGCGCCCGAAAGCTTTCGAGGCTGGGCCTGACTGGGCTCGAACCAGTGACCCTGCGCTTATCAAGCGCATGCTCTAACCAACTGAGCTACAGGCCCGCACGTCCCGCGGCCGAATGGTCGTGAAACCGGACGCAACCATCAACCTGTGCATCCAGTTCCGCAATGCGAAATCGGAGCCTTGCCAAGGCCAATTTCCGGCAGCGCTTGACGCGAGATGTAAGATTGGGATCAAATCCGGGCGCTACCATGTCCTTTGCTAAAAAGCAGAGTATCTGCACCACCCTCATGGCAGGAACAATCTTCCTCCACCCGAGCAGCATTGCCCCGGAAAAGGAGGCACGGACGGAGCTGCCACCCTCCGCTTTTGCCCGTGCCGTCGCCACGCGCAATCCGCTGCTCTTCGATCTCTGTCTCTCCGAACGTCTCGATATCAACGCGCGCGGCGAAGACGGCCGGACGCCGCTCCTAGTTGCCACTTTGCAAGACGACCGCGGAGCCGCTCGACGGCTGCTGGAATTAAGCGCTGATGTAGATGTTCCCGGACTCGATGGGCGCACCCCTCTCATGGCCGCGGCAGTCAAGGGAGACATGGATCTGCTCCGGCAGTTTACGACGCGCTCGAAGGCAATCAATGCCACCGATGCTGATGGGCGATCCGCTGCGCGCCTGGCGATGGCCGCGCGGCAATACGAAGCAGTCGATTTGCTGCTTTCGCTCCTGCCGGAGATCGAGCTTTTCCCCGGCGGCGGTCGCGATCTGCTGATGGCGGCTTGCGATTCCGGCGACGCGCGCATGCTTACAGCCGTCCTGAGCCGTCTTGAGCCGAACCTGTTATGGACGAGCTACACGCGGCGCGCTTTATCGACGGCTTTAAAATCGAACGACTCGGAACTCGCTCGCCTCCTCCTCGATAAACACGAGGCCGCGCCTACAGTGGAGGGAGGAACGGTGCCATTGCTCGCGCAGGCCATCGCCACCGATGATGCGAGCACGTTCCGAGCGCTCATCGCGGCGGGGGCCGATGCAAATACCGTTCTGCCGTCGCCGGTGGACAAAGAGTTCATCGCCTTTCTTCCTTCAAACTATCTCCGTAGCTACGTGAAAGGGGACGAGGGGATAACTGTGCTCATGCTCGCGGCAGGGCTCGGCAGAGCGGAGTACGTGCGGGCTTTGCTCGATGCGGGCGCGAACCGGAACCGCCAGACGCCGCGCTACAAAATGCTCGCCCTCTATTTCGCCGCGCGCGCGCAGAAGGCAAAAACGGTCCAAATGCTCCTCGGCCGCTGCCCATCGCCGGAGCAGCTGCGTATCGAAATCTCGCTGGCCACGCAGCGCGCGCTCGTGATCAAGAACGGGGTGCCGATCCTAAAAACATCCATCTCCACCGGGCGCAGAGGCTTCGAGACACGCACGGGCGAGTTTGTCGTCACGGACAAAAAGCGCAGCCACCGTTCCACCATTTACCACGTGGAGATGCCGTTCTTCATGCGGCTAAACTGCCTCGACTTCGGCATGCATGCCGGCGCAGTGCCGAATTATCCCGCCTCGCACGGCTGCATCCGTCTCCCTGCCGACGCCGCGCAAAAGATCTTCGCAGAGATCCCCGTCGGCACCGTGGTAATGATCAACTGACACGGAGCCGTCGCCGGTTGACAGGCGCAGCGCAACAGCCGGGAACGTGCTAAAGCTCCAACCGAGCACTACGCCCGACTGAGGGAAAGGGCTTTACTAGTCGGTGTGAGATTACAAGCCCCGGTGGATGTCACACAATACATCCGCTCGATACGATTGTTTGGCGGTGAACTGAAACATGCAAACGTCGTCTGTGTAGTCCATGAAGTTGTTGACGGGATCCTTTCCGGTTCCGGGACAGGTGTTACGGCTGGGGGGACACCCAAATGCGGGAGACGCTTCCGCCGGGGTGTCGCTGATACGGTCGCCGGCGGCCGAGCAGCCGCCCTGGAAGGTGTGAAAGAGCCCCATCCAATGACCGACCTCGTGGGTCCCTGTGTCGCCCTCGTGGTAAGGTGTGGCCGTTCCGCCGGGGAGTGATTGATTGAGGAGGACGACACCATCGAGGTATGGAGCATCAGCTCCGCCTACGTCGAAGTCCCACGGGAAAGTCGCCCAACCGAGCAATCCACCTCCGGGATTGTTCGTGTAGAGGTTGAGATCTTTTGAGCTTCCCTGGTGCAGAGCTTTCTTCATCGCCAGTTCCGCTCCCGTCTGCGGCCCGGCTGTGTACCAGGTTGCATTCGTGGTGCGAGTTATTCCAGCCCTCACGAACGTGAACGGGGTCGGAGCGCCGCTTCCCCCGGGACCGTTGCCGGCATACGCCTGATTCAAGACATCGATTTGGGCGTCAAGCATCGAAACCGGTATATTGCCCTTCGCGACGGTCGTCCCTTTTCTAATGACATGGAAGAACACTCTGACCGTGACAGTGCCCGGAGCTCGTTGAACCGACGTGTCCTCCGCGGCAAGACCCCGGACCGCATTGAACTCCCTGATTTTCTGCTCTTGCGCAGCGATAATGTACCCATCGGGCGTCGCGGTGGCGCAGCGCGCGCCGCTGCGGATGAACGCTTGCTGGCTCCGCCACTCCACGCCATTTACCACAAAGGGAACTGAGTTTTCCGGTTTATCTCGGACCAACCTCTCGCTCTCCTGAGCCTGAGCGCTGACGAGGGGTGGGGTGATTAAGACGAGCGCTAGCAGAGTGGGCAATGTTCGTTTCATCTGTTTTTCTTCTCAAACGCAGGGGTTCTGGAGTTGCGTTTTGCCGTTTTTGGCAGGTCGGCTGAATTTTTGCAAGTGCGCTTTATCCGGTTTAGCCGACGAATCCCCGCTCGGGTTTGCCAATCTATCAGCCGACTTTTAGACTGACTGCCCTTTCGATGGACCGGCTGTTCCTGATTGCTTCGACGTTCTGCTTCCTGTTTGCGGTTTTGCGTACGGTTCTCCTGGTCTGCGCAGGAACTTTCCGGGGTTCCAACTTTTTGGCAATTCTTGCCGGCTTTTCGTTGCAGACGGTGTTTCTCGCCGTCCGCGGCAATGCGCTGGGTCGCTGTCCGCTCACGAATCTCTTCGAGGTGTTCATCTTTATGGCGTGGTCGGTAGCGTTGATCTACATTTTAGTCGGTCCCGCCTATCGCCTGTCGTTGATGGGCGCGTTTACCGCCCCGCTGGTGCTGCTGATCCAGAGCTTCGCGCTCCTCGCGCCGATCGACGGTCCGCGCGCGGCGAAGATCGAGGTGAATCCGTGGCTGGAATTCCACGCCTCGATGTCGATCGTGGCTTATGGAGCGTTCGCGCTCGCCTGCATCGCGGGTCTCATGTACCTGCTGCAGGAGAGACAGCTCAAGACTCACCGACTGCATTCTGTCTTCCAGAATTTGCCGCCCCTGGCCAACTTGTATGCTGCGATCACGCGGCTGCTCTGGCTCGGGTTTTGTCTCTACACTGCAGGGCTCGTGAGCGGCTTCTTCACAGGCGAGCCACTGCCGCGCTTCAAGATGATGTGTGCGATTGCGGTCTGGTGTTTCTACGGCGCGATCTTACAGGGGCGGCATCTGTTTCGGCTTGCGCCAAGACATGTGGCCGTGCTCTGCATCGTCGCTTTTAGCGCGGCGGTTTCGGTGTTGTGGGGGATCACTTTTGTTGCACAACGAGCTCCGGCCTGAGGCAATGACTCTTTTTTGCGTCGGCCTCAGCCACCGCACCGCGAACGTCGAGATACGGGAACGCTACGCGCGCGGCCCGAAGAGTGATTCCGCACTCCTGAAGACGAACGCTTGTGCGGAAGCGATTCTGCTTTCCACTTGTAACCGCGTGGAGGTCTACGGCGTGGCGGAACGCCCAGTTCCCACTGAGACGATCGCGCGATGGCTCGCCTCGACATCTGCTCTGCCTGATCCCGCCGCTTTCTACCGTTATGAAGGCGATGAGTGCGCGCAGCATCTTTTTCGGGTGGCGTCGGGCCTGGACTCGATGGTCTTAGGCGAGACGGAGGTGCTCGGCCAGACGAAGCAAGCCTATGCCGCGGCGCGGGCGGCTGGGAGCGCGGGGCCGTGCCTGCATCGGCTCTTCCAGCGCGCTTTCCGCGCCGCAAAACAGGTGCGAACCCATACCGATATCAACCGCGGCGCCGTCTCCGTTGGATCGGTTGCGGTGGATCTTGCGGGAAAAATTTTTGGCGATCTCAAGCATAGGAAAGTTCTCCTTCTCGGCGCGGGGGAGACGAGCGAGCGCACTGCGCGCGCGCTCGCCTCGCGCGGAGTCACTGATTTGCGGGTGACCAACCGCTCCGACGAGCGGGCGGAGCGTTTGGCGGCTCTGGTCGGCGGATCGGCTGTGCCTTTCGCCGGCTGGGAGAACCAGTGCCATGAAGTCGACATCCTGATCTGTTCTACTGCGGCCGATAGCCCACTCCTGACGCGCGAGAAGCTCCATCCGATTCTGCGCGAGCGCTGGGACC
>JBHENA010000018.1:6578-23636 GCA_046262275.1 Chthoniobacterales bacterium | reverse complement strand
CTTCAAGGCACTCCTTTTCCTCGGCGCGGGCTCGATCATCATCATGCTTCACCACGAGCAGAACATCTGGATGATGGGCGCGCTCGCCGGAAAACTGCGCATCACCTTTCTGACCTTCCTCGTCGGAACGCTCGCGCTGATTGGGTGTCCGCCGTTCAGCGGCTTCTTCAGCAAGGAAGCTATTCTCGCGCTCGCGCACGAGAAGAGCATGCCGATTTTCGTGCTGGCTCTCTGCACCGCGTTCCTGACCGCGTTTTACATGTTGCGGCTCGTGCGCTGCGGGACGGGGTGGAAAATCGCGTGGGCGGTTTTCGTCCTCGCGCGGATAAGGGCGACGGCGCTTCCGGCGGCGCTGGCCGGATTTGGTTTAGTGGCAAACAACTTTCTCACTCTGCCACATGGCGAGGGGGCCGATCAGCAGGTGCCGATCCTGGCGGGCGCGGCCATGGTTGCCGGAGTAATCCTTGCCTTGCTGCTCTATCGCAATCGCGAAAGCGATCCGCTCGATTTCGCGCTCATCCGTCACCGGTTCTATTTTGACGAGCTTTACGCCTGGCTCATCAGCGTGACTCAGGAGTTGCTCGCCGCGATCTCTGCTTTCCTCGACCGCTGGATCATCGACGCAGGAGGCGTTCGCGGCGCGAGCGGCGCGACCTGGGGTTTCGGTTCTCTGCTGAGGCTGTTTCAAGTGGGGAATTTGCAGGCCTACTCCTTCCTCTTCGGCCTGGGGGTTATCGGCCTGATCTACTTCACGATCTTTCGATGATCCTGCTCTTTATCGTTTTCTGTCCGCTGCTGGCGGCGCTCCTGGTCCTGGCCGGCGCGCCGGCTCGACGCACTTCCGTATGGGCTTCGGGATTTACCCTACTGGCAACGCTTCTGGCGTTTCTCGGATTCGATCGCGGAGACAAAGGCTTCAATTTCGTCACCTCAATCCCGATTAGTCACGAATGGCGGCTCAGCTTCACCATTGGGCTGGACGGGCTCAGCCTGATCATGGTCGTGTTGACAGCGATGGTGACGCTCGCGGCCGTTTGGTTTGCGGGCAAAATCGCGCAGCACGAGAACGCCTTTTACGCCTGTCTCCTTTTCATTGCAGCCGGTGCGATGGGCGCATTCGCTTCGCTCGATCTGTTCTTCTTCTACGCCTTCCACGAGCTTGCGCTCATCCCCACGTTTCTGCTCATCGGAATCTGGGGGAGCGGCAATCGCTACACCGCAGCGTGGAAAATCACGATCTACCTTGCCACCGGCAGCTTCATTCTGCTGCTCGGTTTGATCCTGCTCTATCGCAGCGTGCCAGAAGCGGCGCGCAGTTTCGACTTGCGCGTCCTACAAACTGCCGCCCAAGCGGGGCAGATTCCTGCTGATGCGCAAAATCAGATCTACCTGCTGCTCCTGATTGGCTTTGGCATTCTTATCTCCCTCTTTCCGTTCCACACCTGGGCGCCTGAAGCTTACGCCTCCGCCCCTGCGCCGGCCGCCATGCTGCACGCAGGCGTGCTGAAGAAATTTGGCCTCTACGGTTTGCTTCGCATCGCGGTGCCCATGCTTCCGGAGGGTTCCCGCCATTGGGCGTGGTTGCTGATCGCGCTCCTGCTCGGGAATATCATTTACGTCGGCCTGGTTACGATCGCACAGAAGCGGCTCGACTGGATGCTCGGCTATTCCAGTGTCATGCACATGGGGTACATCTTTCTCGGGATCGCGAGCGGCAATCTTCTCGGGCTGAATGGCGCTGCTATCCTCATTTTCGCACACGGGCTTTCCATCGCTCTGCTCTTTGCGGTCGCCGGAGAACTGCGCGCGCGCACCGGCAGCCTGCTGCTCGAAGATCTCGGCGGTCTCGGGAAAGTAATGCCGCTCGCGGGGTTCGCGTTTGGTCTGGGCGCGTTTGCCTCGATTGGCCTTCCCGGTTTCGCGAATTTCACCGCCGAGATCATGATCTTCTTCGGAGCGTTTCGAAATGGCGCGAACATGGAGGGCTTCCATGTTTTTCAGATTGCCACAATCCTGGCGCTCTGGGGCGTCGTGATTTCGGCGGTCTATATGCTGCGGGCCTACCGCGCCACCTTCATGGGAAGCATTCCCGAGCGCTGGGCTGCGATTCCCGATCTTCCGCGGCGACACCGGCTGCCTCTCGGCCTGCTCGTCGCGGGTTTGCTCTGGCTCGGGTTCTTTCCCCAAACCTTTGTCCGAGTCCTGACTCCGGTCTTCGGCACATACCCGTTCGAAAGCGCATCGCACCCGGCCGGGTCGGGAGATCCGGCCCACCTCGTCCTCCGATGATCTCCGCGCCCGTCCTGGAGGTCGCGGTCGTCGCGCTCGGTTTAATCATCTTGATGTTCGAAGCCTTCGCGGAACGAATCGAGAAGCGCTCCCTCGCGATCTCCGCAATAGTTGGACTCGTCCTCCTCCTGGCGGCGACCTTCTTCCTGTCGCCACCACCAGCGCCGGAGTCCGCTGGGTTCTGGTCGTTCTACACCGCGGACCCGCTGGCCATCTTCTTCAAGCGCTTCGCCCTCGGGACGACAATTCTGGTCCTCATCATGATGATCGATTACGCGCCCATCGTGCGGCAATCGATTCATGGCGCCACTCATCAATCGGGCCTTGGCGAATTTTTCGCGCTCCCGCTCTTCACTTGCGCGGGTTTGATGTGGATGGCTTCTGCGATCGACTTCGTCATGATCTTTGTCTCGCTCGAGCTGGTCACGCTTTCTTTCTATGTTCTGGTCGCTTTCACCCGGCGTAATCCGGTCACGCTCGAGGCGGGAGTGAAGTATTTGATTCTCAGCGCTCTCGCCACCGGCTTCCTTGTATATGGGATCACGTGGGTGTTTGGCGTAACGGGCGAAACCAACCTCAGCCGCGTAACCGAGGCGTTGCGCGGCGGTGGATTCGAGGAAGCGCCGGCTCTTTTCGGCATGGCGCTTGTCCTGGTGGCGCTCGGCTTTAAAATCGCCGCGGTCCCGTTTCAGATCTGGGTGCCGGACGTGTATCAAGGGGCGCCCACTCCCGTGACCGCGTTCCTTTCCGTCGGCTCGAAGGCTGCGGGGTTCGTTGTGCTATTGCGCGTGCTGGAGCCGTTCTTCATGCTGCCGCAAATCCAATCCGTGCTCGTGGCGATCGCCGTGATGACACTCGTCTATGGGAATCTCGCCGCGCTCCCGCAGAACAACCTGAAGCGGCTGCTCGCTTATTCGAGCATCGCTCACGCCGGCTATCTGCTCGTGGGCGTGGTCTCACTCTCCGGACCGGCAGTCAGTTTTTATCTGGTTGCGTATCTGCTGATGACGATGCTGAGCTTTGCCATCCTGGTGGTGGTCGCCAATCGAACCGGTGAGCGGATCGAGGACTTCAATGGCCTCGCTCGACGTTCGCCTTTTCTTTCCTTCGCGATGCTGATCGCGATGGCGTCGCTCGCGGGGGTTCCCTTCACCGCCGGGTTCCTGGGGAAGTTTTTCATCTTCGACGCCGCGATTCGGCAGCATCAGGTCACGCTCGCGGTTGTGGGTGTAATCACGGTCGCGTGTGGGTTTTATTACTACCTCAAAGTCGTGCGAGCGATGTACTGGGAACTGCCCCTTAGCAGCGATGCCATCCCGCTGAGCCGATTGTCTCGCGTGACGATGGTCGCGCTGATGGCGGCCACCATCTGGTTCGGCGTTTACCCGCAGCCGATCCTGAACGCGCTCCGGCCGCAGCGTGGCGCGGTCTCGGCAGCGCGGTAACCACCCGCGTTGTAGCGACGCCACTCTGTCGACGCTTAACCGCGTCGATGCGCAGGTCGCGTGTGTTTACGGCGACAGAGCGCCGTCGCTAGAACAACGGCGGCGCGACGCTTTAATCGCTCAGCTCGACGTTCCAGTAGGCGAGGTCGACGAAGTGCCGCCAACTCTCGTGATGCTGCGCCGAGAACGTGACATGCACGAAGGGCCGCCATTTCGGGCGCTTCGGCTTGCGAATGAGCGTCATGTGCGCGTCGTGCGGCAGGCGGTTGCCCTTGCGCGTGTTACACGGAATGCAGGAGCAGACCACATTCTCCCAGGTCGTAAGGCCGCCTTTATCCCGGGGCAAAACGTGGTCGAGGTTCAGCTCGCTGCGCTCAAAAAGTTTCCCGCAATACTGGCAGGTGTTCTTGTCGCGTTCGAAAACGTTGTGCCGGGTGAACTTCACTTCCTTCTTCGGTAGGCGGTCGAAGAGGAGGAGCACAATCACGCGCGGGACGCGGATCCTCCACGAGATGGTGGTGACCATCTCGTGCTCCGGCTCCGGCGCGAGCGCGGAAAAGTCGAGCCAGCTATCGAAATCGTGGGTGAGAAAGTTATTCTCGGGATCGGAGGAAACAACCTGCGCGTGTCCCTGGTAGACCAAAGCGAAGGCGCGCCGCGCAGAGCAGATATTCACCGCCTGCCAGAGGCGGTTGAGCACCAGCACCTGAGTATTCAACAGCGTCGTGTTCAGAATGGCGCGACCGATAACATTATGGTTTTTCGATGTCAACGTGACAAAATCGGCGTCGCCGAATATATTCGCGAGGTGCAGCGGGAAGAGATCAGGGAAATCGCAGAGCGTCAGCCGTTCCGTCCCTTTGGCGTGCGGCTCTCAAATGGTGCCCGTTATTTCTTCAACCAGCCGCGCGACTTCGGCGCACCGGAAGATCTGCGCATGATTGTCTACTTCGGCAACAACGAGTTCGTGCTGATCGATACGGAGAATATCGTCCAGGTTTTCCCGTAGCCACACCGTCAGCGCCGCACGCCGCTCTTCTGCTTCACAAGGTTTCCAGGCACGCGCTTCTCGTCGTCCGGAGCGGCTCCGGCTGAGTTTGCGAAGCCTTGTTCCTCCTCCGGGAGGAACTTCTTGAACAGGTTCTTGTCGATTGCCTTCATAAAAGCTTCGTGTGGCGAGACGGTGCCTTGCTGCAAGAGGGCCCAGATCGCGTCGTCCATGAATTGCATCCCCTGCCCTTTGCCCGCAACGATCACGTCCTGCAGCTTTTGCGTCGCGCCTTCGCGGATGATGGCGGAGACGGCGGCATTCGCGATCAGGATCTCATTCACAGCAATGCGTCCGCCACCTGCTTCGGGCGTCTTTTTGAGAAGCAACTGCGCCAGCACGCCTCGAAGTGAATTCGCCAGCATGGTGCGCGTCTGCGCCTGCTTGTTCGCGGGAAAAACGTCTACCATTCGGTCGACGGTCTTGCGCGCGTTATTTGTATGCAACGTGCCAAAGACCAGCAAACCAGTCTCGGCCGCGGTAAGTGCCAGCGAGATTGTTTCCAGGTCGCGCATCTCGCCTACGAGCACGATATCGGCGTCTTCCCGCAACGCGGCTTTTAATCCGCTCGGGAAACTGGCGGCATTGATCGGCACTTCGCGCTGCGTGATGATGCTGCGCTTGTTCTGATGCACAAACTCGATCGGCTCTTCGATCGTGACGATGTGGCGAGAGAAGTTCTCGTTAATGTAATCGATGAGCGCGGCCAGGGTGGTCGACTTCCCAGAGCCGGTCGGTCCCGTTACAAGGACGAGGCCGCCGCGCAGGTGCCCGAATTCTCTCACCACCGCCGGAATGCCGAGCTGCTCGAGCGTAGCGATCTTTGTCGGGATGAGACGAAAAACTGCGCCGTAGCCGTTCGCCTGCTTTAGGAAGTTGCAGCGAAAGCGCGACTGGCTGTCCATTTCATAGGCAAAATCCAGATCACCGCGCTCCTCGAAGAGCGCCCAATTCGCCGGGCCCGCGATCTCGCTCAGCATAAAGGCAGCCTCCTCGCGCGTGACCGGCTCTTCACGAATCGGCGCGACATCGCCGTGCTTGCGCATCTTCGGGGGCTGCCCTTCGCCGATGTGCAGATCGGATGCGCCCTCTGCGACGAGCAGGGTGAAAAACTGGTCGATGTAAGCCATTTAGGAAGTGATGAGTGACAAGTGACGAGTGACGAGTGCTTCGTTACGCGAGACGTGTCTTGGCTTTCTCATCACTCGTCACTCGCCACTCGTCACTGTTGCACGTGCGCGCGCATCATCTGCTTTTGCTCGGCGCGTGCGTAGGCTTCCTCGCCGCTGATCAGCTCGCGATCGTAAAGGTCCACTAGCGCATCGTCCATCAGCTGCATGCCTTGCTTCTTCCCCGTCTGAATAATGCCCGGGAGCATGTAGGTCTTGGCTTCGCGGATAACGTTCGCAACCGCGGGCGTGTTCGTCAGCGTCTCGAGCGCGAGCACCCGGCCGGTCCCGTCCGCGCGCGGCACCAGTTGCTGACTAATGATACCGCGCAATGACTCGCTCACCATCGTACGAATTTGCTCCTGTTGATCCACCGGAAAAACGTCGAGCAAACGGTCGAGCGTGCGTGACGCATTGCCGGTGTGCAGCGTCCCCAAAACAAGATGCCCGGTCTCCGATGCAGTGATGGCAAGCGAGATCGTTTCCAGATCCCGCATTTCCCCGATCATGATCACGTCGGGGTCTTCGCGCAGCGCGCCCCGCAACGCGGCGCTGAAGGAGAGAGTGTGGGTGTGAACTTCGCGTTGCGTGATGTGACAGCCTTTTGGTTCGAAGATGTATTCGATTGGATCTTCCAGCGTAATGATGTGCTCCCGGCGCTCGAGATTGATCTGTTCTACCAGCGCCGCCAGGGTGGTCGATTTACCGCTCCCGACCGAACCGGTGACGAGGATGAGCCCGTTCTGATAACGGGTGAGCAGCTTCAGGTTTTCAGGTAACCCGAGCTCATCCATCGTCCGCACCCGCGTGTTGATGATCCGGAAAACGATATCGGTGCCGAGGCGCTGGCGCGCAACGCTCGTGCGGAAACGACCAAAGTTTGTCGCGTAAGCGAAGTCGGCATCTCCACTTTCAGCGATTTGGGTTTTAAAAACCGGTGCGAGGAACCCTTCCGCGAGCGCGGCGGTTTCCTCCGCCGTCAGGCGCGCCGCATCGGACCAGATCGGCTGCAGCGTGCCGTGCAAACGCCAGAGCGGAGGAGCGTTGACACCCAGATGTATATCCGACGCCCCCGCCGCCTGGCCAATGGCAAGATACTCATCAACGTGGCGCAGTGCCACCGGGCGACGCGGCGGCGGGGTCGTGTAATCGACACTCATCTGGCGGTGCGACGATGAATAGGCGTCGGCGCCGGCCACGTAAATCTAAAATCTAATCACCACTTACGGGAGTGCCCACCACCCCCGGCTGCGCCTCGCAGCTTGTTCGTCACAAAGCTCACGACCAGCGGGCGCAACATGGTGGCCGCGAATTTTAAAACACCCATCGCTAGTCCCGCCTGGAGCAGACCTTTCTTCTGCTCTTCTCCTTTCTTCTGGGGCCCGCTCTTGCCGCGGGCGATGATGATTTTCTTCTTCGGGATCGCGCGCGCGGTGAAGACAACCCCGGTCAGGACGGCGGCGGAGACCCACAGCGTAGTCCGCCGCTGAAACGACTTTTTGAACTTGAGCGGAAAATCCAGCTCGTAACGCAAACCGCTAAGATCGCGTGCCAGCCGGTCGCGCGAGTGCGCGATCTCCTGCCTCAACTCGTGGAGTGGTTTTTGTGGTCGAGGTTCTTTAGCCATTCACGATCTCGTTTTAATTCAGCCACGCTCGCTTCGAACATCGGCTTCGCGAGCTGCCCTTTCGCGAAAAGGCCGCAGCCGATCGCGAGCGCAAAGTGGAGCCCGGCTGCAGAGAGCGCGATCCAGACCCATGATACTCCCGCTGCGTGGGCGATCGCGAAGATCACGCTCACGATCAGGAAAATGTAGCCCGAAACCAGCAGGGCCAGCGCCGCGACTACGGCGCCCGCCAGCAGCAGAAGATGGACGAGCGCCCCCTTGGATTCGCGCGCGAAGAGGCCGATGCGGCTCTCGAAAAATCCCGCGAGCGAGTTCGCCAGCGCGACGAGATTATTCAGCAAGCCCGCGTGTCCCGCGGGGTTGCGGAACCGCATCGTGTCGCCAGCCATTCAGCGAACTCTTAGCGCCGGAAGATTATCCCAAGAATGAATCCGATTCCGAGAGCGGTAAAGACGGCCTTGGTCGGATTCTCGCGCACGTATTGCTCGCCGTCTTCCTGCAGGGTGCGCACGCGGTTCTGCGCGTCGTCCCAGGCTTGCTCCGCTCTGCCGCGATACTCGCCCGCTATCTCGCCGGCGGCAGTTCTGAAATCTTCCGCCGCTCTGCGCACGTGCGTTTTGCTGCTCTCGAATTTCCCCGTGATATCCGCCGCGGCCCCGCCGCCAGTGTTGCCCTGATTCATTTCATTTTCTTCAGCCATGATTTTTCTCCTGTGAATTTTGCTTGGAGTATCGGCCCCGCGGCTCAATTGAGCAAATCGCCGCGCACGAAATCTCCTCCTGAGCAGAAACGGAAATGGGGCCGCGGCTGCGCGTGCGCTATTTCTCGCGGAAAATGATGCGCGCCTTCGTCAGATCGTAGGGCGAGAGTTCCACCTCGACCTTGTCTCCCGGCACAATGCGGATGAAGTGCTTGCGCATCTTTCCCGAGATGTGAGCCAGCACGTTGCGATTGCCCGGCAGCTCGACGCGAAACATCGTGCCCGGCAAGACCTGCGTCACCGTCCCCTCCGTTACGATCTGCTCTTCCTTCGGCACGCGGGAAGATATTCAGGAGGCGGCCTTTCTCAACTGCGGAGGATCGCGCCGTTAGCTACTCGCGGCGAAGCGATACGGTCGGCAAATACTCTCGCAGCTCTCGTCTTTTCCACCAGGCACCGGTCTCGCGATGTTCGCTCGCGTCGGCGAATTCGTATTCGTAAAGAATCGCACGCATGTATCGCGGTGAAGCCTGTGGAAACGGATTTCCTTCCAGCAACTGGACGACGGCAGGCTCGTTGCGCAGGAGGCGCTCGACAAACCGGACAAACCATTGCTCCTGGCGCGCGCCTCCCAGAGCCGCAAACCACATCTGCCAGTCGAGTCGCGGCTGATGCGGCGCTACCCAGCGTGGCGCGCGATTCACGTCGCCCGGTTTCCACTTGAAGTCGTAGGGCAGCCAATCGATGCCATCCGCACTTCCTTCCACGACAATTTCAGGCCGAGACTTTGTCATCACGCGAAAGAGCCCATAGCCATTCGCGATCCGAAACGGCTCAACCAGCCGGTAATATCCGGTGATCGAGCGCGGCCATGCAGCCTCTGGTTTGATCGCGTTGAAAATCTGCATGGCGTTAATCGGCAACGTCAGGATGGCCACGGCCACAGCCGCCCAACGCTGCCATTTGGCTGCTCGACTGGTGAAAAGTTTCTTTCCGAGAGCCGAATCGCCGCCGCCGTTCGTTGGTTTTCGCCGGCCGCGCCAGACGGCGTCATCAACCAGGAGAAGGCAGAGAGCGATCGTGAGGAGATTGAAGAAGGCGTAATTGCCGGTGAGCGCGATCAGCAGCTGGAGCAAAACCAGAAATCCGCAGCCGAGGAGCCGCAAACGCCGCGGCGTCCAGATTAGAAACGGCACCGCTGTTTCGACCACGAGCACAAACGCAGTGGAGAACTGCCTGAACCACAGCGGCGCCTGATGTGCCCACCAGCCGAGAACGGTCGGCAGCGGCTGGGTTTCATAGTGGTAATTGAGTGCCGTCAGGTTCCACCACGAGGCGTCGCCGCTGGTCAGCTTCACCACGCCTGACATAAACATGAGCTTGAAGAGCAGGAGCTTGAGCAGGAACAGCCCTGCCGCCGAGACTGGGGCTGTGCGGCAACGATTCAACCGGCAGCTCCAGGGCGCTAGGAAGATCGCCAAAAACCCCGCCTCCAGGAGCAGGATATCCCATTGAAAGCTGAGGAACGTCTGGCCCGCTATGGTCAGCGACAAATAAGTCGCGAAGAGAAAGGCCAGCGAAATTGCGGGCAGCAAGCCAAAGAACAGCAGCAGGGAGACGACCGTTCCCGCTCCGCAGAGAAAATGCAGGAATTGGTCGCTCGAGCTGAGCCAGCAGAGAGTCGGGAGGAGAAATGGAGCGTTCCCTCCAAAGTGTTCGCGGGCGCGGGAAAGATATTCGCCCACCGGCAAAATGCCTGCACTGCCGACCAGTCCATCGACTTGCGTCCAAAGGGAAAGGAACGCTGCGAGGTAGATCAGGGCCAGAGCGCGCAAAAAGAGCGACCGCGCTCGAAAGTAGGTGGGCCGCCGCACATCCTCGCCCCACAAAAGCCGTGTTCCCGCAGAAGCGAGCCGGCGATTCCTCGCCAGGAATGAATACGTGGTCTCCGTCACGGGCGCGAAACCCGGAATCCGATCATAACACCAGGCCAGCCACTTCCCGCTCCGACTATGGCCTAACGAGCGGAAGACAGCTTCAGCCCCGCTATAGACTCTGCCATCCGTCTCAATGAATTGCACTGCGCGCTGGAAGGTAGCCGGCGGAATCTCGAGGAACCTTCCCCCTGCCTCCTGCGAGGTGGCGTACTCCACGTTTCCAGCCGTTGTCTCCCGCCAGCGCTCAATCCAGCGCCGGCAAAAGTGGCAGTCGCCGTCCCAAAGCATGAGCGGCTTCTCGGGCGGATTTGCCACGTAAAGTTGCGCCATTCCTGTCATGTTAACCGAACCTAAGCTACAAAAACTCCGCCCAAATCGGGGCGTGATCGGAGGGCTCTTTGCCCTTTCGCATCTCACGATCTACTCCTGCACTCGTGCAGCGCGTCGCCAGCGGTCCGCTCGCCAGGACCGCATCGATGCGCAATCCGCGGTTTTTCGGAAATGCCAGCATCCGGTAGTCCCACCAGGTAAAAATTCCCGGCTCCGGCCGATGCAGGCGCAAGGTATCGACGAGCCCTGCTGCGCACAAGCTCTCGAACGCGCTGCGCTCCCCATCGGAACACATGATCGCGCCACGCCAGAGCGCCGGATCGTGCACGTCCTCATCCCTGGGGGCGACATTGAAGTCGCCGCAGACGAAGAGATCGGATGCAACTTGCTCGTGTTGCTGAAGGCAGGTTCGAAGTCGCGCATACCATTTCAACTTGTAATCATAAGCGGGCGAGCCGACCGCCTGCCCATTGGGCGCGTAAACTGAGAAGATCCGAATCCCAGCGATCGTCGCGGCGATCACGCGCGCCTGGTCGTCATCTGCTTCGTCGCACAACGCCGAGCGCACCTCGCGCGGCTCTTCTTTGGAAAGAATGGCGACACCGTTGTATGACTTCTGCCCGTGAAAGACGCTGTGGTAGCCGGCCGCACGTAATTCGAGGACGGGGAACTGCTCATCCGTGCACTTAGTCTCCTGCAGGCAGACCACGTCCGGGCGGGTATCGCCCAGCCAGGAGAGCAACCGATCCTGCCGTCTGCGTAACGAGTTGATGTTCCAGGAGACGATTCGCAAGGTAGCGAGAGCTACAATTCAATCTCCACGCCTGGAGGCGGCACGATGACCTCGCTTCCCGGAAGTTCCGCCGCAATTTGCGCGCGCACCCATTCCACCGCAGGAGGATCGCCATGCACCAGCACCACCTTCTTTGGCGCAAGTTTTTTCACGTAGCTCACGATCGACTCGCGCGACGCGTGCGCGCTGAACTGGAAGCTCTCGACGTTGCAGCGCAGCTCCACCGGCGGCTCGTCGGGATCGATCGTAATCGAATCGCCGGGCTTGGCGGCGCGAACAATGCCGGCCGGCGACTCAGGATCGGCGTAGCCGACGAAAAAGACCGAATGCTTCGAATCACTGAGGACGCGGCGCGCGAACGTGTTTGAGAGCGTCTTCGGCGTCATCATCCCACTGGACAGTGCGTAGATACGCCCGCTGCGCGCCGGCGCGTCGTCAATGTTCTGCCCGTTCAAGACGAACGGCTCCAGCGCCTCCAGCAATTGCAACCGCTGGAAATTGCGCCGGCTGACGAGCGAAAATCGATCGTAGATTTCGGTCATCTTCGTGCTCAAGCCCCCGATGTAGAGCGGGAATTCGCCAAGCAGTTTCTCGCGCCGGAAGCGGTAGAGCATGGCGAGCGCCTCCTGCGTTTTTCCCAGTGCAAAAACCGGAATCAAAATGCAGCCGTCGCGTTCAAAAGCAGCGGCGATCGCCTGCGCCAGCCGGCGTTCCTCGCCCGGCCGGGTCCAGCCCTCCGGCTCGGGATGATCGCCTCGCGTCGCCTCGATGATCAAAACGTCAACGCCGCTTTCTGGAAACAGCGCGGCTTTCGCAATCGTCTGATCATCGAAATTCACGTCGCCGGTATAGAAGATGGTGCGGTCTTCGCCACGCAGCAGGATACCGGCGGAACCGAGCACATGTCCGGCATCGATAAACTCGAAGCTCACGCGGTCACCGTGTGTGCCGTGCGCGCGCTTCCCGGTGAGCTTAATCGGCTGCCGGAACCGGCAGGAGCGCCAGATGTCGGTCGCCCGGTTCGTCTCGTGATGAGTGAAGAGCGGATACAAAGTTGTGCCCAGCTCCTCCCGCTGGCGCGTCATGACGTTGACCGAGTTGTGCAGGAGAGCGTCGCCGATTTCCGCGGTCGCTTCCGTCATGAAGACGCGCGCGTCGGGCTGCCCCCGCATCAGCACCGGCAAGGTGCCGATGTGGTCTTGATGCGCGTGCGAAATGAGAATTGCGTCGATCGCGCGGCCGGCGATCGCGTCGAGACTGGGCAACGCTTCCTCGCCTTCCTCTTTCGGGTGCATCCCGCAATCGAGCACGAGCCGCTCGTCGGCGATTTCGACGTAGTAGCAGTTGGCGCCGATCTCCGTCCGCCGCGTCAGGTTGATGAACTTCATCCGGATTGCCGCGGGCTACGCGATCGGCGGCGGAATTGGACTGATGCTGCCCGGCTTCGAATCTTTTTTTCTGCGCCGGAAAAACGCAGTCAGGATTGCAGCCCACGCCACGCAAAGGGGGAAAATTCCGGGCAACCAGACGTTCCAGCGCGAGAGCGTCCCAAGCGCGACCAGGCAATACGCCGCGGTGAAGGCGATGCCACAGAGCACAAGATCCGTACGCGCGACCTTTCGAATCACCCCGGCCGTGACGCTAAGAACGAGCAAAACCGCCCAGTCGAAAACCGGACTGATCCGCCGCAGATAACGACCCGATTGCAGGGTTGCGATTGCGGCTGAGAAGAGGTCCGGCGGCGAAAGTGGATTGGCCGGCGTTCGCGCCAGCACCACGTGATCACGAATCTCCGGCGCCTGCTGACTGCTGCTGCCGCCCGTCTCACGTTGCTGCGCGGCCAGAAGCAATTCGTTCAAGCTCAGCCGATGTGCGGCTTTTGATCCATTGGGGTCCACGAGCAACGAACCGTCGGAAGCAATGGGAATTCTGCGATCCTGCGGCAGCGCGATGTGCGATCCGAGCACGACCTTCACGTCCGCGGGAGTGGCACGCAACCAGAGCAGCATCGCCTGCAATGGAAAGGAAGGAACAACTTCGCCCCGATACAAAAAGAGCAGCGGCACCCGGATCGCCGATGAGACTTGCGCGGGCAGATTCACAAAACCCGGAGTCGAAATGAGGCGGAGATCTTCTCCCGGTTGCCGTCCGATGCCAGAGAACGCGGGAAGATTGCCGCGGTTGCCGGTCACGTGCGGGAAGCCGCGTATCTCCGCGCCGGGCGCGTCCGGGTCGGGGTTCTCGCTTAGTTCGGCCGCGAGCAGCAGCTTCGGCACACGCATCGCCTGGTCGAGGAAGACCTGCTCCTGGTCTTTGTCCGTTTCGCGCCACTTCAGCACGTTCTCGAACGCGACCACACCGGGCTGGAAGTCGAGGACTGATTGCAGGAAAAGGGCGAACTCGAGTGGCGAGACCGGCGCTCCTTCCCTGCTGCCGGTGGCGGCAGGGCTGCCGGATTTTTGCGGCTGCTTCAAATCCATTAACGGATCTTTGCCGATCTCCACCACGGTCAGTGGCACGCTCGCCGCGCTCGCGCGGGAATGTCCCAGCAGCCATCGCAGGAAAAATTCCTCCACTTGCGCAAAGCGCGGTTCGCGCAGTAGCAGCAGCCCCACCAGAAGGAAAACGAGCGTAAGCCAGGGTGAAGGGCGCGCCATCGGGCAATAGAAGAGTGACCAGTGATGAGTGACAAGCGAAGAGTTACCCTTTCGGAGACTCGTCACTCATCACTCGTCACTCATCACTTGCTTAGTTCCAGCATCCGCAGAATCGGCGCCTCGGCCCGCTTCCGCAGCGGCTCAGGCAAGGTGATTTCCGGCTCCATGTTCCGGAGCGCGGCATGTGCTTTCTCCAGCGTGTTCATTTTCATGAACCGGCACTCCGCGCACGCGCAGCGATCCGTCGGGCCGGGGATGAAGTTCTTTCCCGGTACTTCCTTGCGCAGCCGATGCAACATGCCGGCCTCGGTGACAATGATGATGGCTCGCGCCGGCGAGGCCCGGCAATAGCTCACCATCTTCTCAGTCGAGCAGACCTCGTCCGCCAGCAGGCGCACCGCGTAGGAACACTCCGGGTGCGCGACCACCGGTGCGTCTGGAAATTGTTCGCGGATGCGCCCAATGCTGCGCGCGGTAAATTCCACGTGGACGTAACAATTCCCCTGCCAGAGGTCCATCGGCCGGCCGGTCTTTTCCATAACCCACGCGCCGAGGTTCTGGTCCGGCACAAACAAAATATTCCGATCGGCGGGCGCGCTACGAACGATCTTCTCCGCGTTGCCGCTCGTGCAAATCACATCCGCAAGCGCTTTCACGCCAGCGCTGCAGTTGATGTATGCGATGACGTAATAATTTTTTGCGGCGTGTTTCTTTAAGAATTGCTCCAGCTGCTCGGGCGGACACGATTCCGAAAGCGAGCAGCCGGCATCGAGGTCGGGCAGAAGAACGCGCTTGCGCGGATTGATTATCTTCGCCGTCTCAGCCATGAAGTGGACACCGCAAAAGAGGATAACCTCCGCGTCAGTTTTGGCCGCCTGGTAGCTTAAGCCTAACGAATCGCCGACGTAGTCGGCGATCTCCTGCAGCTCCGGCACCTGGTAATTGTGCGCCAGAATAACGGCATTACGCTCCCGCTTCAGCTCGGCGATTTCGTCCGCCAGATCGAAAATGCCACTCCGGCTCGGAGCGAAGTTTACACCGCTGCTTACCATCGGCTAAGGTCGCTGCATTCCGAGCGATACTCAAACATCAGCCCCGCCCATCCAGCTAGGCTTCATCGGCGCGGGCAAGCTGGCAGGGTCCGTCATTCGCGGCCTGCTCCGGAGCGACTTTTGTCGGCCCGAACGGATCATCGCCAGCCAGCCGGTTGACGAGCTGCGCGCGGAGCTGGAACGGGAGACCGGCATTCGGGTGACGCCAAACAACATCGATGTCATCGAAGCTGCTGATCTAATTTTTATTGGTGTGAAACCAGGCGTTGTCCTGCCGGTGATTCGTGAATCGGCGGCGGGATTGCGCGAGAAGTGTGTCGTATCACTCGCCGCCGGCATTCGACTCGAGAGCATGGAAGAAATGGCCGACGCGCGTTTTCTCCGCGCGATGACAAATACGCCTTCTGCCATTTGCCGCGCGGCGACCGCAATTGCCCGTGGCAGCCGCACAACTGATGAAGACGTGCGGCGTGTGAAGGAAATCTTCAGCGCCATCGGCGTGGTGGTCGAAGTCGGCGAAGAACACATCGATGCTGTCACGGCGCTTGCCGGCAGCGGACCGGCATTCGTTTACACTGTCATTGAAGCACTGGCCGATGGTGGCAAAGCCACCGCTCTGCCAGCGGATGTAGCTCTGAAGCTGGCGACGCAAACCGTTCTGGGCGCGGCGCAGCTCGCAGCGGAAAGCAACGCCTCGCCCGAAGAGCTTCGACGCATGGTGATCACACCTGGTGGAACCACCGCTGCCGGCCTCGCAGCCATGGAAAAGCACGGCACAACGCAAGGCGTGATCGCAGCCGTCGAAGCCGCTGCCGCCCGCGGCCGCGAGATGGCTACAGGAGCGCCGAGCGCATAACCTCGAGCGGCGCAGCGCGATCGAACCAGCGCTCGAAGGAGAGCGCGCCCTGGTAAAGCAGCATGGAGAGACCATTCGCGCCGCGCGCACCTGCATCAGCGGCCGCGGCCAGCAACGGCGTTCGCGCCGGTTCGTAGACCGTGTCGTAAACGATCAGGTGCGGCGCGAGCATCGATGGCGGGAGCACCGGCGCGTCGGAGCGCTTCATTCCCAGTGATGTGGCGTTGATCACCAGATCGGTGTTGCCGATCTGGAAACGCAACCCGGCTTCGTCCCACTCCACCGCTTCGAGCCGCGCGACCGGTCCAAGCACACGCGCCTCCTGAAAGAAAGGCCGCAACTCGCGCGCAAGCTCCGCCGCCTTTTCGAAGGTGCGATTGACCAGGACGAGCCGCTCGCATCCTTCCATGGCGCATTGCAGCGCGATCGCGTTCCCCGCGCCACCACCGGCGCCGAACAAGAGGACGCGCAAGTCGCGGAGGTCGACCGAGAATTCGCTGCGGATCGCGCGCGAGAACCCCGGGCCATCAGTGTTAAAGCCGATGAGCTGCGCGCCTGCGAAGCAGACGCAGTTCACCGCGCCGACGTTGCGCGCGAAATCGTCGAGCTCATTCATCAGCGGTGCTGCGCCGAGCTTGTGCGGAATCGTGAGGTTTACGCCGACGAAGTTGTGGGAAGCTAAAAGGCGGAGGGCCGTCTCCAGTTCGTCCGACGCGATCTGAAAACGTGCGTACTGCATGTCGAGTCCGCAGTGTTGCAGGGCCGCATTGATCATTTGCGGCGAACGCGAGTGCGCGACCGGGTCACCGATCACCCCGAGCCGAATTCCCGGCTCGTTCCACTTCTCCAGATCGGCCAGCGTGTAGAAATCCTTCACAGCTGCACGGTAGGGACGCCGCGCTGCGGCGTCCAACACGCATGCCATTGTCTCAAGGCACGCGTAAGCCGCTCAATTAGCAACTTCCCTCGGTCAGCGCAGCGCGCTGACCCTACCATCTTCGGCTTCGTCTGCTACTTTCCAGCCGCAAATGACAACCGTCCGGAAGAACGAAACCACGCCGACTGATTTCATTCGTGAGATCGTGGCGGAGGATCTCCGCAGCGGGAAGCACACGCAGATTCACACGCGTTTCCCGCCCGAACCGAACGGTTATC
>JBHENA010000018.1:0-6445 GCA_046262275.1 Chthoniobacterales bacterium | reverse complement strand
ACATCGGCCACGCCAAAGCCATCTGTCTCGGCTTCGGCCTCGCGCGCGAGTATGGCGGCATCTGCAATATCCGGATGGACGACACGAACCCGGCAAAAGAGGAAACGGAATACGTCGACTCGATCCTCGCCGATGTGAAATGGCTGATCAGTGACTGGGCTGACGAGAATCTCGGACTAAAAGCGGCGGGCAAAACGCCGGAGACACGGGAGGTTGATGGGAGGCAGGACTTCATCCTCTTCGCAATCCGCAATCCGCATTCCGCAGTCCGCGTTGAGCCGTTCCATGCCTCGGATTATTTCGAGCAGTTCTACGAGTGCGCGCTGCGCCTGGTGCGCAAAGGCAAAGCTTATATCGACGACACGACACCGGAAGAGACCGACGAGTACCGGCGCCTCGGGAAAGAGGGGCCCTTCCGCAATCGCTCGGTTGATGAGAACCTCGATCTGCTGCAGCGCATGCGGAGCGGTGAATTTCCGGATGGCACACGCACATTGCGCGCGAAAATCGACATGCAGTCGCCGAACGTCTGGCTGCGCGATCCGGTGCTCTATCGGATCAGGCATCTGGAGCATCATCATGCCGGCGCCGGCTGGTGCATTTACCCGATGTACGATTTCGCCCATTGCATCAGCGACTACATCGAAGGGATCACACACTCGCTCTGCACGCTCGAGTTCGAAGTGCACCGGCCGCAAGCTGCTCCAGCTCGTGAACGACGGCTCCGTCAGCGGCTGGGACGATCCACGCATGCCGACCATTTCCGGAATGCGGCGGCGTGGCATCACGCCGAGTGCGATCCGCAATTTTGTGGCCGAAGTGGGCGTAACGAAATACCCGAGCCTGACTGAGTTCAGCCTGCTGGAGCACGCAGTGCGCGATGAGTTTAACCGGACGGCTCAACGCCGCTTCGCCGTGCTGCGGCCGATCAAAGTAGTGATCACAAACTATCCGGCCGATCAGGTGGAGGAGCTGAGCGCAATTAACAACCCAGAGAATCTGGAGGAAGGCTCGCGCCAGATCCCGTTTAGCCGCGAGCTCTACATCGAGAGCGCTGACTTCATGGAGTCGCCGCCACCGAAATATTTCCGGCTCCGGCCCGGCGGCGAGGTGCGCTTGAAGTACGCTTATATCATCAGGTGCGACGAAATGATTAAAGATGAGAGCGGCCAATTAACGGAGCTGCGCTGCACCGCGGACCTGGAGAGCAAATCGGGCGGCGCAACGTCGAACCGCAAAGTGAAAGGCACCATCCACTGGGTAAGCGCGGCGCACGCAATTAACGCGGAAGTGCGGCTTTACGACCGGCTCTTTGACGTTCCGCAACCGGACGCAGACGGAGATTTCAAGCGCCACCTAAGTCCGAATTCGCTCGAGGTGGTGCTCGCGAAGTGCGAGCCGTCACTCGCCGGAGCCACGCCTAACGAACGCTACCAGTTCGAGCGGCTGGCCTACTTCGCGCTCGACGCCGATGCGCGGCCGGACAGCCTCGTGTTTAACCGAACCGTGACGCTGAAAGAGACCTGGGCTAAGGTGGCAAGAATTCCCGGGTAGGGTGGGCGTCTCGCCCGCCGGTTTTCGCGTCTCGCGGAAACAATCTTACGAACGCGAGACGCGTTCGTCGGCGGGCGAGACGCCCACCCTACCCAGGCATCTGCTGCAACGCCCGATCGATTCGCGCGAGGACCTTCTCTTTGCCGAGCACCTCGAGCAGGTGGTAAAGGCTCGGCCCCGCGTTGCTGCCGGTCACCGCCAGGCGCGTCGGGTGGACGAGCGCGCCGACTTTCACGCCTGACTTGGCCGCGACAGCCTTCAGCGTCCCCTCGAGTGTGGCGGCGTCAAACGGCTCGCATCGCGCAAACGCGTCGCGCACAGCCTCCAGCCGCGGCCGGTTCTCGGGAGTAAAGTGTTTCGCCACGCCTTCGCTGTTGAAGGGATAATCGTCGCGAAAATAGAAGCCGCAGTAGGGCGGCAACTCGGCGAAGGTCTTGAACTTGCCGATGCACGTGTCGAGCGCGGCGCGCACGTAGGAGGCGGGGAATGGCGATAGATCATAGCCGGCGCGACCGAGCGCTTCACGAGCAAGCTGGTAAAAGCGCTCGCCTCGCAATGCGTGCATATATTCGCCGTTGAGCCATGTGCATTTCTCCAGATCGAAGATCGCCGCCTTTCGGTTGATCTTCTCCAGCTCGAAGATCCGGATCACCTCCTCGATTTCGAGCTTCTCGCGATCGTCCTTTGGTGACCAACCGAGCAGACAAAGGTAATTGCGCACCGCCTCGGGCAGAAAGCCCTGCTCGATGTAGGAGTGCACGCTCGCGCCGAAGTCGCGCTTGCTCATTTTCGAACCATCCTTGTTGAGGATGAGCGGAATGTGGGCAAAGCGCGGCGGCTCGGCCCCGAGCGCGCGGTAGAGCTCGATGTGTTTGGGTGTGTTTGAGAGATGATCTTCGCCGCGAATAACGTGGCTGATCTTCATTTCGATGTCGTCCACCACGTTCACGAAATGAAAAATCCAGGAGCCATCCGGACGGCGGACGGTCATGTCGGGATGCGTCTCTTCATTCGTCAGATCAAACTCGATCCGGCCGCAGACGATATCCTCCACCACCACGTGCTCGCGCGGTGACCGGAAACGGATCGCGCCGTTATCCTCGAAGAGGCGACCAGCTTCTTCGAGCCGCCGAAGATGACGCTCGTAAATCTCGTTGCGCTGGCTTTGAAAATACGGCCCGAATTTTCCGCCCACGTGCGGACCTTCGTCCCAATCGAGTCCCAGCCAGCGCAGGCCATCATAGATTGCCGCCGCCGCTTCCTCCGTGTTGCGCGAACGGTCGGTATCTTCGATTCGCAGGATCAATGTCCCGTCCTGGCTTTTTGCGAAGAGCCAGTTGAAGAGCGCGGTGCGCGCACCGCCGATGTGCAGATATCCCGTGGGCGAAGGAGCGAAGCGGGCGCGGATGCTGCTCATGCAGAGAATTCCTCACACAAAGGCCACAAAGGTCACGAAGGAATTACCTTTGTCTTCCTTTCTGCAGTTTGTGCGACGGTTCTTCGAGAAACAACTCCCCTGCTCTCCGGCGCGCGTATCGCTCCTCAGGCAGGTTGACCTTCGCCGGTCCGGCAGTGGGACCGAGTAACGACCGCACCCTTTCGATCAGCTCGAAGCCGATATCGGCAACTCCGTTTTGACGAAGCCACGCCCGAATCGCACGTCTTTGCAGCGCGACAGGCTGTTGCCGCAATGAATTCACCCTCAGCTTTTCGCGCCGGAGGAGGTCGTTCGGTAACATGGTTGCCAGGAGCGCGTCTTCCTCAGACGCGATCAGCGCAGCACGCCAGATTGCCTTCCGAATAGCGCGCCCGAATTCCTTCTCCAGCCCCGGAATGATGCGGTGCCGCATGCGATTTCGCGCCGGATCGAGGCTTGCATTGCTGGCGTCTTCGCGGAAACGCAGACCTTGGCTCCGCACGTACTGGTCGATCTCATCACGCCATACGTGAAGCAGCGGGCGGACAAGGGTCAGCGATGTTTTCCCAATCGTGTGCAGTGAAACCGCGCGCATCGAGCGGCCACCCCCGCCGCGAAAGAGATTGAAGAGAAACGTCTCGACCAAATCGTCTGAGTGGTGCGCGAGGAAAATCGTCCGGCAGCGATGACGCACTGCCGCCGCGGCGAAAAAGTCGTAACGTGCGTTGCGTGCTGCGGTTTCGGTTGATCGTTTTGTCTTTCTAGCCAGAAGGCGAACGTCCGCGCTGGCGGCGAAGAAGCGCAGGCCCGCATCAAGGGCGAGGTGCTCGACGAAACGTGCATCGGCCGTGCTCGAGCGGCCGCGCAGCCGGTGATCCAGATGGCAGACGATCAGTTTGCTGTAGCCTTTGCTCAGCAGCCAATGCAGGAGCGCGACGGAATCGCGGCCACCGGATACTGCGACGAGGTAGCGCTCCTGAGTGGAAAAGTGCTGAAGCACTTCGCTGTCCCAGTCGGCGTCTGAGGCGCGCTTCTGCCGCATGCGTGAGGAGGACATCACCTTTCGTCCGCGTCAAGAGTGCGACCGGTAGCGACGGCGCGACGCGGCGTCAGCGGATGACCCTCGGACACGCCAAGTCGTTGTAAAAGAAGGCATTTGACAATGAATGAACGTTCATTCATTGTCCGCATTCAGTCAGCAAATGCCGCCGTCACGCACAGAACTTCCAGTCGATCGTCGCGATCAAATCCTGAAGGCGGCCATGATCCGCTTCGCCAAATCTGGCTTCCACCAGACCAGCATGCATGACATCAGTGCTGAGGCGGGCATCAGTGTCGGCCTGATTTATCGCTACTTCGAGAGCAAGGAAGCGGTCATCTCCGCCATTGCCGAAGAGCACAAACGAGAGATTCAGGACATGCTGGAGCGTGCCCGAACTGCGCCGACCTTGCTCGATTCGCTGGAGATTCTTCTCACCGCGCATTGCTGCGAAGATGCGCCGCAAATCCACGCCGCTTTCGTGGTCGACCTCTTCGCCGAAGCGGGACGAAACTCGCGCATCGCCGATCTCGTGCGCGACGTGCTGGAGACCGGGATGGCCGGCGTCACGGATGTGATCGCGCGCGCGCCGGAAATGCGCGATGCCTCACATGGTTTGACGCCGCGGGAAATCACTGAGCTTATCTTCGCCACTGCGCGCGGGTCGATGATGCGCGACGTGCTCGAGCGCGACAACATCCCGCCCGAGGCGCGGCGCGAGCGCCAACTGGCGGTGGTCCGAAATCTCTGGCGCTTGATGTTTGACCAGGAGGCGGCAGTCGGCTGATGACCATGCACGCAACCGCTGCCCCAACTCCGGTGCTTCGAGCCAAACACGCGCGCGGCGCGGTCTTCAAAGCGGTCGTCGGACTTCTCGCACTCATTCTCGTGATCGCGGGAATCAAGGCACTCCAGAAAAAGAAAATACAATCAACGCCGATGACGATGCCGCCGACCACCGTGTCGAGCGCGCCTGTGCAAGAGGAGGATTGGGCGCCGATACTGTCGGCGGTCGGAACAGTTTCGGCCGTGCAAGGCGCGATGGTCTCCACCGAGCTGGGCGGCGTCGTCGCGGAGGTCGGATTTCAAAATGGCGGGGTCGCACAGAAGGGTGATGTGCTTCTAAGACTGGATGCCTCTTCGGAACAGGCGCAGATGCGCGCCGCCGAGGCGGAGGCGGCCCTGGCGCGCGCCGATTTCGAACGAGCGCGCGAGCTGGCGGAGCGCAACGTGGTTTCGAAAGCAGAGCTCGACAGCGCCGAATCGAAATTGAAGCAGAAGGAAGGCACAGTGGACAACATGCGCGCCATGATCACGAAGAAGGAAGTGCGCGCGCCATTCGACGGGCAGCTCGGGATCCGGCAGGTCAACGTTGGCCAGATGATCAACCCCGGCCAGCAGGTGGTGTCCCTGCAAGCGCTTGATCCGGTTTACGTCGACTTCGCACTGCCACAGCAACATTTAGCAAAATTGTCCCAAGGCCTGGAGGTGCGTGTGCAGACGGATGCCGTGGCCGGGCGCGAGTTCATGGGCAAACTCACTGCGCTCAATTCATCGGTCGATCCCGTAACACGCAACGTGGGAGTCCAGGCAACGCTGGAAAATCGGGATCATACACTGCGACCGGGAATGTTCGCCAAGGTCGAAGTGGTATTGCCGGAAAAACAGAAAACGCTCGTCATTCCGGGGACGGCGGTCTCCTACGCCCCTTACGGTGATTCGGTTTTCGTGATTGAGAAGCAGAAGGACCCGAAAGACGGGAAAGAATCACAACTGCTGCGCCAGGCCTTTGTGCGGGTGGGAGAAGCACGCGGTGATTTTGTCGCGATTACAAAAGGCGTGGAAGCCGGGCAGGAGGTCGTGAGCACCGGTGTTTTCAAACTACGGAATGGAATGCCGGTGGTGGTAAACAATGATCTTGCCCCCAAGCCGGAGTTGAATCCGAAGCCTGCAGACACGTGATGCAGGAATCGAGATGAAGTCTTTCACCGACATTTTCATCCGGCGGCCGGTGCTGGCGCTGGTCGTCAGCTTCGTCATCCTGATTGCCGGATTGCAGGCGATGAAGACGCTGAACGTGCGACAATACCCGCGCACGGACATCGCCTCCGTCACCGTGAGTACGGTCTACGTCGGCGCGGATGCGGAGCTGGTGCGCGGCTTTATCACCACGCCGCTGGAGCGCGCGATCGCCGCGGCCGACGGCATTGATTACATCCAATCGCAAAGCAAACAGAGCGTCTCGGCGATCACGGCGCGCTTGAAGCTGAACTACGATCCGAACAAAGCGCTCTCCGAGATCAGCTCCAAGGTCGACGCGATTCGTCGCGATCTTCCGCCCGAGTCCGAAATCCCGGTGATCAACATCGAATCAGCCGATTCCCGCTTTGCTTCCGCCTATATAAGTTTCACCTCGGACATTCTCCAGCCTAACG
>JBHENA010000017.1:0-24334 GCA_046262275.1 Chthoniobacterales bacterium | reverse complement strand
CGCCGCAAATGAGCTGAGCTGATCCACCATCGTGTTGATGGTGTTCTTCAGCTCCAGGATTTCGCCCTTCACATCGACGGTGATCTTCTTCGACAGGTCACCATTCGCGACTGCCGTGGTGACCTCTGCGATGTTTCGCACCTGACCGGTCAAATTGCCGGCCATCGAGTTCACTGAATCGGTAAGGTCTTTCCACGTGCCAGCAACGCCGCGCACATCGGCCTGGCCACCGAGCTTCCCTTCCGTGCCGACCTCGCGCGCAACACGCGTCACTTCTGACGCGAACGAGCGGAGCTGATCCACCATGGTGTTGATGGTGTCTTTGAGTTGCAAGATCTCTCCGCGGACATCGACGGTGATTTTCTTGGACAAGTCACCGTTCGCGACCGCCGTCGTGACCTCGGCAATGTTTCGCACCTGACCGGTCAGATTCCCTGCCATGAAGTTCACGCTGTCGGTCAAATCTTTCCAGGTTCCGGCGACACCGCGCACATCGGCCTGGCCGCCGAGTTTTCCTTCCGTGCCCACTTCGCGCGCCACGCGCGTCACTTCCGCGGCAAACGAGCTGAGCTGATCCACCATCGTATTAATGGTGTTCTTCAGCTCCAGAATCTCGCCCTTCACATCGACCGTGATCTTCTTTGAAAGATCCCCATTCGCGACCGCGGTCGTGACCTCGGCAATGTTTCGCACCTGGCCCGTCAGATTGCCGGCCATGAAGTTCACCGAGTCGGTAAGGTCTTTCCAAGTCCCCGCGACGCCGCGCACATCAGCCTGGCCGCCGAGCTTTCCTTCCGTGCCCACTTCGCGCGCCACGCGCGTCACTTCCGCCGCAAATGAGCTGAGCTGATCCACCATCGTATTGATGGTGTTCTTCAACTCCAGAATCTCGCCTTTGACGTCGACGGTGATCTTCTTCGACAAATCGCCGCGCGCCACCGCCGTCGTCACTTCCGCGATGTTTCGCACCTGACCGGTGAGATTGCCGGCCATCGAATTAACCGAGTCTGTGAGATCCTTCCACGTGCCGGCGACGCCCTTCACATCGGCCTGGCCGCCCAGCTCACCTTCGGAACCCACCTCGCGAGCGACGCGCGTAACTTCGGAAGCAAACGAGCTGAGCTGATCCACCATCGTGTTGACGGTGTTCTTTAGCTCCGCAATTTCGCCCTTCACCTCGACGGTGATCTTCTTCGAGAGATCACCGTTCGCGACTGCCGTGGTGACGAGCGCAATGTTTCGCACCTGCGCGGTCAGATTGCCGGCCATGAAGTTGACCGAGTCGGTCAGGTCCTTCCACGTCCCGGAGACGCCACGCACATCGGCCTGACCGCCGAGGATCCCCTCGGAACCGACTTCGCGAGCCACGCGCGTGACTTCCGACGCGAACGAACCGAGCCGATCAACCAGCGTGTTGATCGTGTTCTTCATCTCCAGGATTTCGCCGCGCACGTCGACGGTGATCTTGCGGGAGAGATCGCCGTTCGCGATCGCGGTCGTAACCTCGGCGATGTTACGGACCTGGCCGGTGAGATTGCCGGCCATCATGTTCACGTTATCGGTCAGATCCTTCCACGTGCCGGCGACTCCCGGCACGTCCGCCTGACCACCAAGCTTCCCTTCTGCACCGACCTCGCGCGCGACACGCGACACTTCGGAGGCAAAGGCACGGAGCTGATCCACCATCGTATTGATGGTGTCCTTGAGTTCCAAAATCTCACCGCGCACGTCGACAGTGATCTTTTTGGAAAGGTCGCCGTTCGCCACCGCGGTCGTGACTTCCGCGATGTTTCGCACCTGACCAGTGAGGTTGCCGGCCATCGAGTTCACTGAATCCGTGAGGTCCTTCCAGGTGCCAGCCACGCCCTTGACGTCCGCCTGGCCGCCCAGCTTTCCTTCCGTACCGACCTCGCGCGCAACACGCGTCACTTCCGATGCGAATGAGCTGAGTTGATCGACCATCGTGTTGATCGTGTTTTTCAGCTCGAGGATCTCGCCTTTGACGTTAACGGTGATCTTTTTCGACAGGTCACCCGTCGCGACGGCGGTCGTGACTTCGGCAATGTTACGGACCTGACCAGTGAGGTTTCGGGCCATGAAGTTCACGGAGTCCGTGAGATCCTTCCAGGTTCCCGAGACGCCTTCGACTCGCGCCTGGCCTCCGAGAATTCCTTCCGAGCCTACTTCTCGCGCCACGCGCGTCACTTCCGATGCAAACGAGCGCAGTTGATCCACCATCACGTTGACGGTGTCCTTCAGCTCGAGGAACTCGCCTTTGACGTCGACAGTGATCTTTTTGGTCAGATCGCCATTCGCGACCGCGGTCGTGACGGTGGCAATGTTACGGACCTGCGCGGTAAGGTTACCGGCCATCAGGTTTACGTTTTCCGTGAGGTCCTTCCAGGTGCCGGCGACACCCTTCACTTTTGCCTGCCCGCCGAGCTTTCCTTCCGTGCCCACCTCGCGCGCGACACGCGTCACCTCCGAGGCGAAGGCGCCAAGCTGGTCCACCATCGTGTTCACGGTCTTGGCGGTGCGCAGGAATTCCCCCTCCAGCGGCCGGCCCTCGATTTCCGTGGCCATCGTCTTCGACAAATCACCTTTCGCGACCGCGCCGATCACGCGCGCCATTTCGCTCGTCGGATTCACCAGGTCTCCGATGAGGGCATTCACCGACCCAATCGACTCCGCCCAGCAGTCGGCTACATCGCCGAGCGACGCGCGTTGCGTGATGCGGCCTTCCTTACCCACCACGCGGCTGATCCGGTCCAGCTCGCGCGCCATGCGCTGGTTCATGTCGATTACGTCGTTGAAAGTGTCGGCGACCTTGCCTGCGAGGCCGGTCCAATCATACGGCAGGCGCGCGGAGAAATCCCCGCGCTTAAAAGCGCTGAGCGCGGCCAGGAGTTGCTTTAGGTCAACTCCGTCGCCGTTCAGGCCAGCAGGATGTTTCGGCGCGGAGAGGAGTGCAGAGGTGGCTTTTTTCATGAGTGATCAGAGGTAGGAACGAATTCCGCCGCATGGCGGGCATTCGTTCCGGTGGAGGAAAGTTTCGTCTTTGCCAGGCGGTGGAATATGTCGCACGACACGGGGCCCAGAACAATTCGCAGCACGCGGAGCGCTCGCAACTCGGGATGGTGTGCTTTGGGCGCCGGTGCTGGCTGTTCCTGGCTTAGGTCAAAATGCAGCAAGAATTGGGCTACGCGCCGGGCGGAATTTCTCCCGCCGCGCCCCGATGGACTCCGCGGTTGTGTTCTGCTCAGGGTGAGCGAGAGTCCCCGCTTGGACGAAGTTCTGTTCTGTTCGTTGCGTGGTAGATCGTCAGTTGAGGTTCCTCATTGGTGATTCTGAAACCCGATTCCCGGGAACGGCTCTGTAGCTGGCGGTTTTTGCTCCAAATTAAAAGATAATGAAATTGTACGTAGGTAATCTCTCCTTTGAGACCACAGAGAACGATCTTCAGGATATGTTCGAGAAACACGGCAAAGTCTCCGAGGTCGCCCTCATGATGGATCGCACCACTGGCCGCTCCCGCGGCTTTGCATTCGTGACCATGAACGACTCGACTGAAGCCAACGCCGCACTCTCCGCCTTCAATGGCAAAGAAGTGCAAGGCCGCACTCTTACCGTCAACGAAGCACGCCCGCGCGAAGAGCGGCCGCGTCAGTTTGCCGGCTCCGGCCAGTAACCAACCACGTTTGAATTTGCAGGCCGGCGCTCGTATGGGCGCCGGCTTTGCACGCAACCATGAATTCCGAAAAAGCCATCGAACTCGAAGGGAAGATCACCTCCGTTCTCGCCGGAACCATGTTCCGGGTCCAGCTCGCGAACGATCATACCGTCCTCGCCCACATTTCGGGTAAAATGCGCAAACGCTTTATCCGCCTTACCACGGGTGACCGCGTCAAGCTCCAGATGTCCCCCTACGACATCGACAAAGCTCGCATCGTCTACCGCCTCGCCTAAACTTTCCCGCAGCACAGCACATAACTAACCATCCCCATGATCAAACGAATCCTAGTGCGATGCCCAGCCACCGCAAAACTCACTCCGACTGGACAAACCGTTGAAGAAGAATCCTGGGGCGACACGAAACTGAAGGAGCAAAAGGCGACTTGCCCGCACTGCCGCGGCACCCACGCCTGGACGAAAAAAGACGTCGTCCTGGCGCGCTAACGATTTTCCCGGTCTGCATCGGTGATGCAGACTTCCAGCCCAACGAATCCACCGCGCAGCTGGGCCTGTCCACCGGCACTATCTTGACAGTGCCGGGACGCGAGTTGTACGAACTCGGTTAGTGAAACCGCCGCCCGCCAGCCGCAGCGAGCTGGATGGGGTCATCCTTAATATTGAGCTCACGCTCGCGAGCATTGTCCAGGGCCTGGCACTCTCGTTTCTCGCGGAGAACACGGGCGCCGTTTTATCACGAGGAAACTCTTCCGCGTGGCCCTACGTCGGCGTATCGCTCTTGATTATTCTGCTCTTCTGGTCGCGCGCGCTCATTCACACCCTCACGCTCATCCGTTGGCCGCTGGAGTTCGTGCACAACTTCTTCTACTTCGCGTGCGCGCTGGTGGAAGTGCTTGCCTTCATGCACTTGGGCGATCCGTTCATGTGGTTCGCCATGAACGCGGTCTTCGCCGCGCTGGTCTGGGCCTTGTTCGTGCACGATCTGCGCATCATCCGGATGCGCGTTAAGGACAGCGCCGGGCCGGTAGGGTGCCGGCTCTACGCGCTCGTGGAGGCGGATCAGTGGCTCAACATCAGGTTTATCATGCCCGCCGTTTTCCTCTTCTGTTTCGCGGCTGCGCTTGCGATCCATGCGAACCCGGATTTGTGGCTGGCGCGCCAGTGGCATCTGCTTCTGATTGCGTCCCAGGGTCTCGGACTTCTAGTGTATCTTGCCTACGTGGTTCGCTGTTTCACTCGAATGACACCTCTCATCTCAACGACACGCGCGGAATGGCGCGACGATGTCGAACAACTCTAAGATCATGGCAACCGTCGCCCTTGTGAAGAACCCAACTCGCGCGCCGCGCGGCGACGCCGCATCCACGATGACCATCGATCAGGTCATGATCGAGGAGCGGGCGGGCGCATTTGCCAAGCGCAGCATCAAGACTTCCGCCAAGCTCGAAGGCCTGAAGCTCGCCATCTCGATGATGGACCTGACTACGTTGGAGGGGAAAGACACGCCTGGGAAGGTCGCGTTTCTCTGCCGGAAGGCGATGCAGCCGCTTGACCGGCGCTATGGCGTGCCACCCTGCGCCGCGGTCTGCGTCTATCCAAATTTCGTGCGCGTGGCGAAAAAGTTCCTCGGGGATTCGGGCGTGAAGGTCGCTTCCGTTGCGACGGCCTTCCCGACCGGTTTGATGCCGCTCCGCCTCAAGCTCGAGGAGGTGCGCAGCGCGGCGCGCGACGGCGCCGATGAGATCGACATGGTGATCGACCGCGGTGTTTTCCTGGCCGGCAATTACGCGCGCCTCAGCGACGAGATCGCCGCGACAAAGGAGGCATGCGGCGAAGCGCATCTGAAGGTCATTCTCGAGACCGGCGAGCTGCAGACCTACGACAACGTGCGCCTTGCGAGCGAGATCGCCATGCGCGCGGGTGCGGATTTCATCAAGACCTCGACCGGCAAAGTTTCGCCGGCCGCCACAATGCCGGTAACTCTCGTGATGCTGGAAGCGATCCGCGATTATTTCTACGAGACCGGGATTCGCATCGGCATGAAGCCCGCCGGCGGGATCCGCACCGCCAAGCAAGCGCTCGCGTATCTGGTAATGGTCAAGGAGACGCTCGGGGACGACTGGCTCACGGCCGATCTATTCCGCTTCGGCGCCAGCACGCTCGTAAATGATGTCCTGATGCAGATCGTGAAGACAGTCGACGGTAATTATCAGAGCGGCGATTATTTTTCACTGCCGTAAGCCGAGGCCCGACACCCACGCGACCCGACGATCTGGAGTCACACCTCGCCTCCTTTTTTGCTTACCTTCAGCACCGTAATGGTGCTTGACCATTTCAGCCGGAATCCTCAAAACTGCATTCTCGGCTGGCGTTGGTGACACGTCATGCGCCTACGAACAGAACTGAAGTTGGCAGCGCAGGCGGTGATCGCCGACCTGAGCCCCGTTCGTGTCCACCTGCGCCGGCAAACTGAGGCAGGCAACATCTGCTGTTTTCAGTGGCTTCTACTGCAATGAAATCCCAACTCCACGAGGTGAAATATGCATCCTGCCAAATACCCTTCCGCGGCGAACCTTTACGCGGCCCTCGGCACTCCTTCCGAGGACGTGACGAAATTCAAGGGGCCTCGCCAGGACATTGTGAAAACGATCAACCTGGGGCGGCCGATTCCGAAGACCGACGGTTTTACGGGTGACGTGATCACACTCGACGCCGCGATCAATTCCAAGTTTCCGAATGGGCGGCGCCTGGGCGGGGGGACTGCCCCCAATCGCAATCAGGTGAATGTGAACAGTGCGCTGCTCAGTCTGATCCTTGCCGGCGATCCGGCGGCTGGCCTCGCCAAAGGCACAGAAGTCAACGACAAGAACTATCTCTCCAGGTTTCCGTTTCTGGCGCCTGCACATCAGGGCCTGCTGCAGGGGCACGGCGGGGATAACCTTCCTACTGAACCGGACATTCCTACTCCATAGAACTCATCAAGCTCTGTTGAAAAGCTGTTGTAGCGACGCTGCTCTGTCGGCGTACGAAGCGCGACCTGTAATCGGCGCGTGTTACGGCGACAGAGCGCCGTCGCTACAACAAGCTTCGCTCGCAAACGACATGAGCTTGTCAATTGAGCCAATAAATAGCGCTGTCATGTTGAGCGGAGCGAAACATCTCTGACCATTTGCCGTTGCTCCCGCGCAGAAATGTTCAGAGATTCTTCGCTTCGCTCAGAATGACATTTCCGAGATCGATTGTAGCAATTTCGCGCGATCACATCTGCTTCGACCCGGTTTTGGTGCGGCGCGGCCCTTGCTCGTGAATGATGGATGGTGCGCACGATACTGCGCCCCGCTAACTCGACGGCGCTGCGCGATTTTCTTGTTCGCGTGCCTCGCGGCGTTGGCTCTGTCAACGATCGCCCACTGCGCGCCGTTCATTCCCAAGAACGGAAGCGAAATCCTGGAACGATTGCGCGATCGGCCGCTTGATTCCGCTGCCCGGCAAGTTCGCCAGCTCCAGCACGATCTTGCGCGCGACCCGCGCAATCTCGCGCTCGCAACCGACATCGCCAGCCGCTACGTCGTAGAAGCGCGCAGACAAGGCGACCCCCGTTATCTCGGCTACGCGCAAGGCGTGCTTGGCCCATGGTGGACGCTGCCACAGCCACCGAGCAGCGTTCTGGTGCTGCGCGCGACCATCCGGCAGAGCAACCATGATTTCGACGCCGCGCTCGCCGATCTGTCGCAGGCGCTGGAAATAGTGCCCAATAATGCGCAGGCGTGGCTCACACGCGCCAACATCCTACAAGTCAAAGGCGAGTACGAGGCAGCCCTGCAAAGCTGCGAGCGTCTCTCGGTATTCGCGCCCCACTTCGCGACCGAAACCTGTCTGGCAAGCGTCGCTTCGATGATGGGACAGGCGGAAGCAAGCTACAAACGGTTACAGCAGATATTGGCGCACACGCCCACGCTATTGCCTGTGCAAAAAGCATGGATGGAGACGGGACTGGCGGAAATCGCGACGCGACTGGACATGCGCTCCACTGCGGAGGCCCACTTCAAGCGCGCCTTGGACTACGGAGAGAACGATCCTTATCTGAAATCTGCGTATGCCGATTTTCTGCTCGATTCCGGCAGACCCGCTGAAGTGGTTCGTCTGCTCTCAGCGGATACGCGCAACGACGGTTTGTTGCTAAGACTGGCGCTCGCGGATCAGGCGCAGGACGCGCCCGAGTTGAAGGACAGAATCGCAACTTTGCAGGCGCGGTTTGATGCAGCGCGTGGACGCGACGACAGCGTCCATTTGCGCGAAAAGGCGCGCTTCTATACGGCTTTGGTGAGAAAGCCGCACGAAGCGGTGCGGCTCGCGCAAGCGAACTGGGCGGTCCAGAAGGAGCCGGTTGACGCCAGAGTGCTGCTCGAGGCTGCGCTTGCCGCGGCGGAGCCGTCAGCCGCACAACCGGTTGTCGATTGGATGTCACGTTACAACGTTGAAGACGCCGCTCTCGCCCGCCTAATCCAGCGTCTCAGACCATAACGCTTTGGGCTGCTGGACTCTGCCCCGGGTTTTTTCTCCGTGCGCCACCGTCCTCGCGGGATGGCTGCTTTTCTGCGCTCCCGCGTCGGCGCATAAACAGAGCGACAGCTATTTGGTTCTTACGGTCGAGCGCGATCACGTGCGCGGACAATGGGACATCGCTCTGCGCGATCTTGATGATGCCATTGGACTGGATGCCAATGACAATGGGGCGATCACCTGGGATGAAGTGCGTCTGCGCGAAGCAGACGTCGCTGCATATGCATTTGCACGCCTGCGTCTGACATCGCGAGGCCAGCCGTGCTCGTTAGGCCCGAGCCGGTTGCTAGTCGACCATCATAGCGATGGAGCCTACGCCGTCCTGCAGTTTTCAGACGCGTGTAGCGAAGACATATCCGTGCTGCAAGTAGAGTATCGCCTGTTTTTCGATCTGAATCCCCAGCACCGCGGCCTCGCGAAAATCACGGCCAGCGGAATAACCCACACCGCAATTTTCAGCCCGGAGCAGTCCGTCCAGCAATTCGATCTCGGGTACGCCTCTTCCGCGCGGCAGTTCCTCGCCTTCGTCGGTGAAGGCATCTCGCATATCTGGATCGGAATCGACCACCTGCTGTTCTTATTCGCGTTATTGCTGCCATCGGTCGTCGTGCGCACTCAAGCCGGCTATGAACCAGTAACACGGCTGCCGGATGCGCTCTGGAGCGTGATCAAGATCGCCACTTCCTTTACCGTGGCGCACTCGATCACCCTCAGCCTGACTGCGTGCAACCTCGTCGCCGCTCCGTCGCGTTGGGTGGAGACTGCAATAGCGGCATCGGTGCTTTTAGCCGCTCTAAACAACCTTTACCCTGTCGTGCGCGGGAGGCTGTGGCTGGTCGCATTTCTCTTTGGCCTCATCCACGGCTTCGGCTTCGCAGGCACATTGCTCGATCTCGGTTTGCCGCGCCATGCACTCGTCTTGTCGTTATTCGGCTTCAATCTCGGCGTTGAGATCGGACAACTCGTCTTCGTTGCTATCTTTTTTGCGCTCGCCTACCCGCTGCGCAGCGCGCGTCTTTATTATCGCGCGGCACTCACGGGCGGATCAGCTGTCATTGCACTCATCGCACTGATCTGGATGCTCGAGCGCGGCTTCAATCTGAAGCTCCTGCCTTTCTAACAAGGCACGCCGGATTCTTTTTGCGTGCGTGGAACTGTTCACGAGCGTAAGACTCGGACGGTGGCGATCAGGAAATCACAGCTCGTGCTCGCGGAGCGTAATGGCGACCGACGCGTGAGCATTCCCCCCGGCGAGCGGCGACTCAGTTTTGGCGACAAGTGGAGCTACGCCCCTGCGCCGGAGGCCCGCGACTACATCCGCCTGAACGCGCGTTACCGACATTTCATCAACGGGAAGTTCGTGGCCCCGCATTCGGGGAAATACTTTCCCTCCATTAACCCGGCGACCGAGGAACAGCTCGCCGAAGTTGCCGAAGGCGACGCACACGATATCGATCTTGCGGTTAAATCCGCGCGCCGCGCCTACAATAACGTTTGGAGCAGGATGCCCGGGCGCGAGCGCGGCAAATACCTTTACCGGATCGCGCGCCTGATTCAGGAAAAATCGCGCGAGCTGGCGCTGTTGGAAACAATGGACGGCGGCAAGACAATCAAGGAGAGCCGCGACGTTGATCTCCCGCTGGTCGCGGCGCACTTCTTCTACTACGCCGGTTGGGCTGACAAGCTGCAATACGCCTTCCCCGGACGAAAGCCCCGCCCGCTCGGTGTCGCGGGACAGATCATCCCTTGGAATTTCCCGCTTCTGATGGCCGCGTGGAAACTCGCGCCCGCGCTCGCCTGCGGGAACACCTGCGTCCTGAAGCCTGCCGAAACGACCAGCATCACCGCGATGCACCTGGCGGAGATTTTTCAGGAAGCGGAGTTGCCGCCGGGCGTGGTCAACATTGTTACCGGCGCGCGCGCGACCGGCCAGGCGCTGGTGGATCACGAGGGTGTGGACAAGCTGGCTTTCACCGGCTCGACCGCGGTTGGCAAGATGCTCACGCGAGCGGTCGCAGGCACGAAAAAGAAGCTCACGCTCGAGCTTGGTGGCAAGGCGGCAAACATCATCTTTGAAGACGCGCCGATCGACCAGGCGGTGGAGGGAATCATTGCCGGGATTTACTTCAACCAGGGTCATGTCTGCTGCGCCGGCTCGCGTCTGCTGGTACAGGAGGGCGTCTTCGCAAACGTCATTCGCAAGCTGCGGGATCGCATCGCGACTTTGCGCGTCGGAAATCCGCTCGATAAGAACACGGATATTGGAGCGATCAATTCGCGGATGCAGCTTGATAAAATTCACGAGCTGGTGGATAGCGGGTTGCAGCAAGGCGCGGAGCTCGTGCAACCGCGCTGCCGTTTACCAGACAAAGGTTACTGGTATCCGCCGAGTTTCTTTACCGGCGTGACCGCTTCACACCGCATCGCGCAGGAGGAGATCTTCGGACCCGTCCTTAGCGTAATGACTTTCCGGACGCCGGAGGAAGCGATCGAGCGGGCCAACAACACCATGTATGGATTGAGTGCAGGCGTCTGGACTGATAAAGGGAGCAAAATCTTCAAGATCGTGAGCAAGCTCCGGGCAGGAATCGTGTGGGCAAACACGTTTAACAAATTCGATCCGACCAGCCCATTCGGCGGTTATAAGGAGAGTGGCTTCGGGCGCGAGGGTGGCCGGCACGGTTTGCTCCCGTATCTGCAGTTGAATTGACGCGCGTTGCTGACGCGCTGTAGCCACAGCGCTGCGTCGCCGTGCAGTCGCACCGCAATTAGCCCACGCTGTCGCCCCGACACAGCGGGGCGGCTACAGCACAACGGCGCGGGCTACACGTCAGTGCACCGCCTTGGCGTCGAAGTAGAGCACCACAAAGGCGATGCCCAGCAGCGGTCGCAACGCTGCATGGACGAGGCTGCTTAGCGCGTAACTCGCGATCATCATCTTGTCCGGCGCGGGAGCGTCTACCAGTGTCTGCATCATCGTAAGCGTTTGTTCCAGGGTGGTGATGCCTTGCATTCGCACCAGCAGAAACGGCAGCTCCACCGCGGCGCTGAACACGAGCAGGATGACGACCCAAATCGAGGCGAGGAGCGCGCCGCGGTAAAGCGGGCGCAACATCCACGGGGAATCAGCTCGGCTGCGCGCCAGCTCTCTGCTCTCGCGTAATGCTTCCACGGCTTCGAGCTGTGCAAGCGTGGAGGACTGCTGCCAGAACATGAAGTTAATGAACAAGCGCCCCGCCATGTAGACTTGGATGGCCAGTGCCAGCAGCCCGAGCGGAACCGAGATCGCTATCGGCGCGCCCGCGAGCGCCAGGACCGCAAGCAGCGGCAGAACCGTCCAAAACAAAAACGTGCCATAGACAAAAACGCACAGCCTCGCGACCCGCGGCCAATACGCGACGGCGCGGCGGAGGACATCGCCGAGGCGAATGCGCCTCCTGGCCGCCAACTCGGCAGCAGCAAACTGGAGCCCACCGAGAAAGATCGGCCAGCCAACCAGCACCGCGGCCAGCATTACAATCGCGACTACGCTCGCGATCCGTTCCCTCCCGCTGAGCAGTTGGGCGTCGCGCAGATTAATGAACGCGAGGCTCAGCTTTAATCCGAGAGAGGGCAGCGCGACCAGGAGCGCGAGGGCGAAAAATTGCGGAAAGCCTTTGCCGTATATCCGGCAGGTTTCGGCGATGATCTCGCTGAAGCTGCGCCGGCGCAATAGCGCGCCGGGCTCCTTCGGCAGCGGCGGCGGCTGGGGGAACAAACCCGCGAGCGCGGCGGCGGCGGTCCATGTCGCCTCGCCGCTTTTGCGGACCTGGTTCTCCGGAATCAGACGTCCTTCCGCTTTCCAATCCTGAAGTGTCCGCAGATCGACCGGGCCGTATTCCTTCTCCTGCACGCGCACAAACCATTCGTCGCGGCGATTATCTTCGAGAGGATTCACAGGATTAACTGGATTCGGCGGGAGTGTTGCACGTTGCTCTTCCAATCCTGAGAATCCACCAAATCCTCTCTCCTTCATGAAACTGCTGCTGATCGACGGGCACTACTATGTGTATCGCTCGTTTTTTGCCATTCCGAACCTGAGCAACTCGCGAGGAGAACCGACGAACGCGATTTTCGGGTTCACCAAGACGGTGCGCCTGATGATGAGACATCTGCAGCCGGAGCTGGGCGCGGTCTTCTGGGACGAAGGCCTGCCGCAGAAGAGAATGGAATTGCAGCCGGCCTACAAGGAGACGCGCAAAGAGATGCCGCTCCCGATGATTCCGCAGCTCGATTTCATCCAGAAGAGGCTCACGCCATTGCTTGGGTTCAAGAATATCTCGCTCCCGAACACGGAGGCCGACGATCTGATGGGCTGTTACGCCATCGCCGCCTGCAAGCGCAACATCGAGGTTGTCCTCGCCACGAACGACAAGGATCTTTTCCAGCTCGTCGGCCCCTGCGTGAAGGTCTACACCACGGCCAAAGCCGACCTCGCCTCGCCGAAAGACGCTTTCGCGCTGCTGGGCGAAACCGAAGTTGCCGCGAAGTGGGATGTCCCACCGTCGCTAATCGGAGACGTGCTCGCGATTTCCGGCGATTCGGTCGACAACATTCCCGGTGCGGGCATCGGCAGAAAAGCGGCAGCAGCCCTGATTAAGGAGCACGGCGGTTTGGAACCGCTCCTGAACAATCTCGCGAAGGTGAAGAGCGCGCGGAGCCGCGAAAAACTAGCCGCGGCGCGGGAGCAAATCCTGCAAAACCGAAAAATGGTCGAGCTGGACTGCACGACAGAATTGCCGGTGCCGCTGGAGGATCTGCGGATTGGGCCTGATTATCCGGGGCTGATCCGCGAGCTCGAGAAATGCGAGTTCAAGTCGCTCCTCCAGGAGGTGAAGGACGATCAGGCGAAGGCGGGGATCGTCTACCAATCCGAGCTGGAGTTGTAAGCGTCTCGGCTTGGGGGGGGCATCTTGCCTGTCTCGGCCGATGGGCTTCCAGCCTGTCGAAGCGGAAACGGCAGGCAAGATGCCGCCTCCCTGGACAGGCTGGTAGCCTGTCCTCTGTTCTTCGTTGCTCGGCTTTTCGGCGAGGCGCCGAAAAGAGCGGGCGGGGCGCCCGTGCTCCCCCACCGAGAAGGCTTATATTTTCCTGTAAAATCTTGAACGTGCGGCAACTGACGGTGTCTGACTCTACAGGTTAAGGCGATTCGGGCGGCGGCACGTTTCTTGTATTTGTTGTTTCTCCTAGCGTGCGCTGCCCGGATCTTTTTTTGCCCGCGCCACGCGCGAGGCACAGCTTGAGAATGGCGGCCGACGCCTTTAGCGGCGTCTCATTTCTACCCCGGAACCTTCTATTGGCGCGGCTGCGGCTGCCCCACGCGGAGGTTAATTCGAGGCGAGATTGTAAGGCAGCGTTTGTACCAGAATAGCAGGCTTTCCGTTGCCCTGCCGCCGCGTCACAGAGACGGATGTTCCCAACTTAATGATGGGGTTCCGTGCACCGAGGTTCTCTGCGCCTTTTTTCAGCCAAACCGACCCGTTGTGATAGTAGGTGTCCCAAACATTGCCATTTCGGATCTGCACGAAGTCGGCGTTAGCGAATTGGGCGGCCGAATTCCAATTCGGCGCGTTTTGGAAGTTGATGCCAGGGAAATTACCGTCAGGTGTGAGCTTGTAATCCACTGGAAAACGGTTCGCGAAAAGGGTCGTGCGATTGGCCGGCAAATCAGTCCGGAGCTTGGTGATGGGAACCGCGCCGGTCAGGACAAAGGGAAGGTTGCCGCCGCGGCGGACGAAAAGAAAACCCTGCTCGGGCAGAATCGCCCGGTTGTTCTGCGGGGTGGTACCGCCCCCAGCCTTCAGCCACTTGGATCCGTTGTTGAAGTAGGTGTTCTGCGCTGTGCCTTCAGTTAAAATTACGTTATCGGCGGCGGCCGCGGAATTGCCAGTGTTCAATCCGTCCGGATTCGCCACGCCAAACAAGCTTCCCAAAGTTTCAACCGTCAGAATTTCGTAGCGATCGCCGTTGGCGATGAGCGTCCTTAAGTCCAGCGTCCCCATTTGCAGCGTGAGGGTGTCGGAATCGTTCGAAGCAATCCTAAACTGCCGTCCCTGGCTGGCGCCGGAAAGCATCCGCACGTTGTGGGGATTGGTGCCAAAAGGCCCATATGAGACGTTAAAATTCGCGTTGTTGGTATTGATCTTCGTCGCAGTCCTGGATGAGACCTGCCCTCGAAAATCGGGGAGGTTATCCAACGGAAGCGACAGCGCTTTAGTCGTGTTCGCCGCGACTGTGGTGGCCGTGAACCCCACCGGATCCGTGACGGAGCTTTCTGCGGCTGACGCTGCAGTCACAAACATCAGGCCAGTGAAAGCGAGAGAAGAGAAAAAGAGTCGGTGCATGGTTTCGGGGGTTTCCTTTCAGGGTGTCTCGACGGGAACCAAGAAGCAAGACTAATTCCGCTCCCTGGCGGTGTTCGTGCACCGTCCTCTGCTCGTCTTTCACTATACCGGTGCGCTCCGCCGTTAATCACGCACGGTCTTGAATAAAAGGCGCCTACTGCGCGGCGGCCGTGGCGGGCTGCTTCTTCCCTTTCGGCTTGGGCGCTTCACGACGCGGCGCAGGGGCGGATTCTTTCGCCTTCGCCTTCTTGCGTTCCAGATAGGCGGCACGGCGCCGACGTTTTGCGGTGCGTCGGTGTTGCTGGCCCATGAAACACTCCTATAGGACCGATGGTAGTCAGCCGCAACGCGAAACAGCGGCGCGCGCTAAACAGGTGCGCGGCAGGGACGATGGTGATTGCAATTCACTCGCGGTTACCGCTAAGAAGGTGCCGGAGCGAGTCGCTGCCTTGTATGGCGAAAACACTGATCAGTCTTTCTGTTCTTTTCCTGACGCTGTCGGCGGTTTTCGGGGTCTTGAATACCACCAAGACGCGGAACCTGCGCGAGGCGGCGGAGCAAGGCAATGCCGCCCAAGGCGAAGCCGAACAGGTGCGCCGAGCCCGGCAAAAGGAGATCGAAGCGCGGGAAGCAGCCTTGGCGACTGAAAAGGCGAAGTATGCCGAAACAGAAACCAGAGTCGCCTCGGCGGAAACGGAGCTGATCAAGACACAATCGGAGAAAGCCGAGTTGCAGGCGAAACTGCAGGCAAGCCAGAACCAGATCGCCGAACTCCAGAAGCGCCTGGAAGAGACCGGGCCGAAAGAAGTGATCCCTGAGATCTTGCCGATGCCGGGCGCCGGCGATCTGCAGACGCAGTTGGAAGAGACCCGGAAACAACTCGACAGCGCCGAGCGGGAGAAACAATTGCTCTCGGAGAAAATAAGAACGACGCAGGATCGGGCGGCCCCGGCGCAGGCGCCAAAACGCAAAGCGGCCTCTGGCGTGCCGGGTTTGCGCGGCACAGTCCTGGCAGTGAATCAGGCCTATAACTTCGTCGTCCTCAACCTGGGAGGTCGGCAAGGCGTGGAACCGAACAGCGAGATGCTGGTATTACGTGGCGGCACGTTGATCGGCAAAATCCGGATTTCCTCTGTTGAACCGGCTACCGCCATCGGCGATATCATCACTAACAGCCTGGCGCGTGGCGTGCAGGTACAACCCGGAGACGTTGTGATCTATGCTGGCACGAATTAGTAAATCCATAGCGCTTCGAGCCGGCAAAATTGTTTTGCTCGCCGCGGCTGCCGCTGCACTGAATTCCTGCGCGACGAAAGATGAGCCCGCGCTCATCGCCGACGAGCACGGACGCGAATCCGCCCTGCCGTGGAATAAGCAGGAAAAATGGGAACAGACGGGGCAGCTCGGTCCGATGGCCGAACGTCTGGGCGGCCGTTAAACCCAAAATCCCGCGGGGATCACCGCATTTTTCGGCACCACCACGATTCCATCACGCACGAAGTAGTTCCCGCCATCAAAGTCCGGCGGCTTTCCTTCCGGCGTGATCACTACGCCGTCCGCGATCCGCGCGTTCTTGTCGATGATGGCGCGATCGATGACACAATTGCGGCCGATCCCCATCGCCGGTACGCCGTGCGGCACGGTGGCGGGATCGGTTTCGTAATAATCCGCACCCATCACTATGCTGTTCCGGATCGTAGCACCGGTTTGGATCGCACTACGCACGCCAATGACTGAGCGTTCAATGTGTGCATCGGAAATGATGCACCCGTCGGCGATAATCGCCTGACGCAGCGCCGCTCCGTTGATTTTGCTGCCGGGAAGGAAACGCGGGTGGGTGTAGATCGGCGCGGCGGCATCGAAAAAGCTGTACTGCGGCAGCAGGTCCGTGAGATCCAGGTTTGCTTCGTAAAACGCGCGGATCGTCCCGATATCTTCCCAGTAGCCGTTGAATATGTAGCCGCTCACGTGCCGCTCCTGGATGGCATGCGGAATGATGTCCTTCCCGAAGTCGAACATCTCATTCGCCAGACTCTCAACGAGCACGTCGCGGTTAAAGACGTAGATACCCATCGAAGCCTGGAAAAGCTCCTCGTCCGCGTCCGCTTGAATCGAGGAGAGCAGCTCCGGACCAAGTTTGAGATCGTGCAGAAGCGCATCGTCTTTGGGCTTCTCCACGAAACGCGCCACGCGCCGGCTGCTGTCACTCTGCATAATGCCGAAATCCCCCACCTGCTGCCGGCCGACCGCTTTGGTCGCGAGCGTGATCTCGGCACCCGAGCGAATGTGCTGGTGGAGCAAGGCCCGGAAATCCATCCGGTAAAGCTGATCGCCGCTCAGGACGAGGTAATAATCAAACGGCCGCTCGAGGAAGTAGCGCATGTTCTGCCGGACGGCGTCCGCGGTTCCCTGATACCACTCTGAGCCCTCCGGCGTTTGTTGCGCGGCGAGAATGTCCACGAAGCTGCGTGAAAAATTGTCGAACTTGTAGCTCGCCTGGATATGGCGATGCAGCGACATGCTGTTGAACTGCGTGAGAACGTAGATCGAACGCAACCCGGAATTGAGGCAGTTGCTGATCGGGATATCCACCAGGCGATATTTGCCCCCCAGCGGCACCGCCGGTTTCGCGCGGTCTTTGGTTAGCGGAAACAACCGTGTCCCCGCTCCCCCGCCCATGATCACGGAAAGGGTGCGCTGCGTTGTGCCAGGCGGCAGCGCCGGGATCATCGCGCCGGGATTGGCGGCGTATGCTTCGCGGCGCGATCGGCTGCGATTCTCCACTGCGCAATAACTCAGCGCCGCGCGACCTGAGCAACTGTTTTGCGGCGCCACCCATGTTGCGTTCCCGGCGCGTTGGTGCCACGATCATTGCCCTATGTGCGGCATTGTCGGCTACGTCGGGCGCTCGGAAGCGGCTCCCATTCTCCTGGATGGATTGCGTCGCCTCGAGTACCGCGGCTATGACTCCGCGGGCGTCTCGCTGCTCGTCGACGGCGAGCAGGTAGAAACGCGGAAGTGTGCCGGCCGGATCGCGGACCTTGGAAAACTGATGACGGAGAGCCCACCCGCCGGCACATACGGCATCAGCCATACGCGCTGGGCGACGCACGGAAAGCCGACCGACCAGAACGCGCATCCCCATTTCGACGCGAGCGGCAAACTTGCACTCGTGCACAACGGCGTGATCGAGAACTACCAGGCCTTGAAGGATCAACTGCTGCGTGAACGCGAGCGCCAGTTCACCTCGGAGACTGACACCGAAGTCCTGGCGCATTTAATCGGCCAGCTCTACGACTCGGCCGGCAGCAACGGCGCCACTCCATCGAGCAATAAGGGCCGACTCGTAGCAGCGGTCCGCGCTGCGTTGAAGCAGGTCATCGGAACCTATGGCATCGCTCTCGTGCATCTCGATATCCCGAACTTCATCGTCGGCGCGCGCCGGGGGAGTCCGCTCGTGCTGGGCGTTGGGAAAGACGAAAACTTCCTCGCCAGCGACGTGAGCGCGATCGTGGCCTACACCCGCGACGCGGTTTACCTCAATGATTTCGATGTCGTGGCAGTTGAGCGGGACAAGTTTGAGATCAGCTCCGTGGCTGGTGAGCCGGGCAGCTATGAAGTCAGCAAAGTCGAGTTCAGCGATGAGGACATCAAGAAGGGCGACTACCCGCACTACATGCTCAAGGAAATTTTTGAGCAGCCCGGTTCGGTGCGCGACGCGATGCGCGGTCGCCTCAGCACAGACGAATGCACTGCCAAGCTCGGCGGCTTGGAAATGACACCGGCCGAGCTGCGTGATGTTGGCCGCATTGTGCTCACCGGCTGTGGTACCGCCTTGCACGCAGCGATGATCGGGGAATACATCCTCGAACAACTCGCCGGGATTCCGGCGGAAGTGGAGTACGCGAGCGAATTTCGCCACCGCAACAGCCCGATGACGCGCGACACGCTCGTCTTCGCGATCAGCCAAAGCGGTGAAACCGCCGATACATTGGGCGCTTTGCGTGAAAGCCGCCGCAAAGGTTATCGCACCCTCGGCATCTGCAATAACGTCGCCAGCACGATCGCGCGCGAAAGCGACGGCGGCGTCTACATGCACGCCGGACCGGAGATCGGCGTGGCAGCGACGAAGTCCTTCACCTCCCAAATCACGATCCTGACCTTAATCGGGCTGCTTCTGGGCCGGATGCGGCATCTTTCCACCACCGAAGCCAGCAGGATCATCGCAGCCTTGGAGCAATTGCCCGCGCAGATCGAAGAAACGCTGCAGCTCACCAATGAAATCAAAGCGATCGCGCGGAAATACGCCTCCGCCAGCGGGATGCTCTTCTTCGGCCGGCAGTTCAATTTCCCCGTCGCGCTCGAGGCAGCGTTGAAGGTGAAAGAAATTACCTACCTCTTTGCGGAGGGTCACCCGAGCGCTGAGCTCAAGCATGGCATCATCGCGCTGGTGCGTCCGGAGCTACCGTCAATTTTTATTGTGCCCGACGACGAGGTCTTCTCGAAGAACTTGAACAACATGGAGCAGGTGAAGGCGCGGAAGGGACCCCTCGTCGCCGTGACCAGCGGTGACAGGGCGGAACGTCTCGGTCAGGTTGCCGATGACATTATTACCGTGCCCGCTACGATGGACTTCCTCATGCCGATTCTGACCGTAATTCCGCTCCAGCTCCTCGCTTATCACCTGGCGGTCGAGCTCGGGCGCGACGTGGACAAGCCGCGCAACCTCGCAAAGAGCGTGACGGTCGAGTAATACGCGCCGGCGAGGCGCCGCAAAGCTTACGCCTTGGCGTAAACCCCAATCAACGGACGTGGCGACGGCTTCTTGTTCACGAAGTCGCTCACGAATCCATTCTTGGTCCGGATTTCGACGTGGCCGGCTGCGCGTCTCGATCCATACACGAGCACCGCGCCCACCGGCGCCGCGTAAGGATCGCGAATCGGCAGCTTCTTGAAACCGTAATTGCGCACCAACTCTTCGCCGGCCTGCTTCGCGTACGGTGTTTTTGGATAGGAAGAGATCGCCCCAGAGGCGAGCAACGCATTCTTCACATAACGCCAGCAGCGCGATTTGGAATGCGCGTGGGCGCGTTCCTGCGCAATGGAAGCCGCGCGCATCAGCGTGGGGTTCAGCCGCCGATCGATCTTCGCCACGGGCGCCGAGAGCACTGGCGCGGTCACAACTTTTCCGCTCCGGTCTTTGAAAGTGAATTGTTTCTTTCCGTCGGATGAGCCGGCAACAGCACGCGGCGCCGCCGCCACTGGAGTCGGGTTGAGCGCGACAGCGCGGGCTGCCTCGGAAGTGACGGATTTAACCGCGACAACACGGCTTGTCTGAACGGGCAGCTTGACCGCCGCTGCGCGGACTGGCTGAGAAGCGGATTTCACCAGCGTAGCGCGGGCTGCCTCCACCACGGGCTTGACCTCTACGGCACGGACCGCTTCGGGCGCGGCTACTGCATCGCTCTTAACCGCGACCGCGCGCGCTGGCGCAGGAGAGAGATACTGCGTTTGGGCCGCGCGCGCACTCTTTTGCGATGTGTGACCAGCTGGGAAAAGTTCGACTTCAACCGCACCTGCCGGCGCTGCCAACGAGCAGCCGCACACGACCGTAAACAGCGTAACTCGTTTCAAGGGGCATCGTTTATGACTTCTAATTGCCACATCGGCAAGCATTTTCCGCTGGCCGTGGTCAAATTCCGCGCTGCCGAATGGCAGCGGACGCGCCCCAGGAACGTTACGCCTTCGCGTAAACGCCGATCAGTTTCCGCTTCGATGGCACAGGTGCGCGGAAGTCGCTTACGAAACCTGTCTTGTTGCGAATTTCGACGTGTCCGGCGCCGCGGCCACCATAGACAAGCACCGCCCCGAGGGGAGCCGCATAGGGATCAGTCACGGCCAGCTTTTTGAACCCGTAGTTCTGGACCAGTTCGTTGGCGGCCTGTTTCGCCAGCACAGTCTTCGGATAGGAATTTACCGCTCCGGAGGCGAGCAGCGCTTCCTTCACATACCGCCAGCAGCGCGACTTGGAGTGGGCATGCGCGCGTTCCTGCGCGATCGTCGCCGCGCGCGCGAGCGCAGGACTGAGTTTCGGATCCACCTTCGCCACCGGCAGCGTCAGCTTCCGTTTTGCCGAGGCATCCACCAGCGGGACCGAGACGCACTGGCCGCTCGCATCTTTAAAGACGAACGGCTTCGCAGCCGCCGGCTGCTTTGCGGTCGACTTCTGTCCGGCCGGCTGGTTCGTGACAGGCGCAAACGCGAGCTGATTCGCGCTGACAGAAGCGACTAAAAAGCAGCCGCAAATGAGCGTTATGGGGGTAACTTTTCGCATCGGGAGCGCCCCATATCGATGCATTCTCCGGGCCGCGCAAGGATTTTTTATAAAAAAAGTAACTGCCACTCTCCCGCTCCTTGCAGGGCTCGCAAGTGCTTCGGGTTGTTGTTGAAATTAAGCGGCCCTTCCTGCCTAGTTGGGCGTGTACGCAGAGCACACTTCACGAGAGGCGCCTTCCACCCGCACCTCATTGATTATATCGGGCTTCGCGACGGCTACGCTGCTCGTCCACCTCCTGACAAACCGTCACTACGGCTACTTCCGGGACGAACTCTATTACATCGCCTGTTCGCGGCATCTCGACATCGGCTATGTGGATATGGCGCCGCTCTGCGCCTGGATTCTCCGCCTGCAAAGCATTCTTTTCGGCGATTCGCTCTTTGCGCTGCGACTCTTCCCTGCGCTCGCACACGCGCTGACCGTAACCCTCACGGCTGCGATCGCGCGCGAGCTCGGCGGTCGCACCTGGGCGGTGGCGCTGGCCTGCACAGCCTCAATGAGCGCGCTCGTCTATCTCGGGATCGGAAACTTCTACTCAATGAATGTCTTCGAGCCGCTCTTCTGGATGGGCTGCGTTTATTTGCTCGTCCGGATCATTAACGGTGGTCGGCCGCGCCTTTGGATTTGGCTCGGGCTGATTGCTGGTTTCGGGTTCGAGAACAAGCATTCGTTCCTCTTCTTTGGTGCGGGAATCGTCATTGCGCTCCTCATCACTCCGCATCGCGGCCATTTTGCGCAGCGCTGGATCTGGCTCGGCGCACTCGTCGCGCTCGCGATTACGCTGCCGAACATCGTTTGGCAGATACGTCACGATTGGCCTACACTCGACCTCCTCCGCAATGTGGAGCGTAGCGGCAAGAACATCGTGCTCGGGCCGATCGAGTTCGTTGCGCAGCAAATCCTGATCATGAACCCGGCGACGCTCCCGCTCTGGGCCGGCGGTCTGGTTTGGCTGCTCGCGGGCCGCCGCTACCGCGTGCTGGCGGTGGCATATCTCGTCACGCTTACTGTTTTCCTTCTGCTGCACGGCAAGCATTACTATCTTGCGCCAATTTACCCGATGCTCTTCGCAGCCGGCGGCGTCGCGGTTGAGCGCGTTTTCGCGCAACGCTTAACCTGGATTAAGCCGGCGCTCGCCGCCGCGATGATTGGAGTAGCCGCGGTTCTCGCGCCGACCATTCTTCCGATTCTCTCACCGGAGAAACTGCTGGCCTACATGCGCTCGATCCACTTCGAACCGCCGCGCACCGAAACGTCGCACACTGCTGCCCTGCCGCAGCTCTTCGCCGACCAATTCGGCTGGGAAGAAATGGTCCGCTCGGTCGCGCGCGCCTATGGAAATCTTTCGCCTGACGAGCAAAAGCGCGTGGGGATCTTCTGCCAGAACTACGGCCAGGCGGGTGCGATTGATTTTTTCGGCCGGAGGTACGGACTTCCGCCCGCGCTTTGCGGCCATCAGAATTATTATCTCTGGGGCCCCCGCGGATATACCGGCGAGCTTCTGCTCGTGATCGACTGGCCAGGCGGCGATGAGCCCGAGCAATTTCGCTCCGTCGAGGATCTTGGGCTGGTCGACTCCAGCCCGTGGGCGATGCCATGGGAACAACGCGCTCACATCTACCTCTGCCGCGATCTCAAAGCGCCGCTTCGCGAAGCCTGGCCGCAGGTGAAGAAGTGGTTGTAACCGATGCAAAGTCCGCTACTCGCAGAGGCAGCAGACGACCTGAGCAGTGCGGTAGGGACGCCGCGCTGCGGCGTCCGAAGCGCGTTGCTCGCAGGCGAGAAGTCCGGTAATCAGACGCGTTGCCACACGCATCGGACATCGCAGCGCGATGTCCCTACCACTGAGCGGCGATGGATACGGAACCTGGCGAGTCTCACGCCGCGAACGCCCAAACGATCAAACATCTGAAAAGACAGAACCGCGCGTCGGCGGCGTCTCGGCCTCGGGTGCGCTATCGCCGAAGAAAATTGAATCTGGATTGTCCCTCGACTGCATCTCAAGCTTGCAGGTCTAGACCAGCGCGCATGCGCCCCGCCCAGGAGGGTCCCCGTTATGATGACTGACTTTCGTTTTGCTCTCCGGCAGCTCCTCAAGACACCGGGTTTTAGCCTGCTCGCCGTCATTACGCTCGCGCTCGGCATCGGCCTGAACACCGCGATCTTCAGCCTGATCAACGATCTGTTTCTGCGCGGGCTGCCGTTCCACCAGCCGGAACGCGTCATCCATCTCTATTCGCGGGCACAGAACCGCACGGACGATTTCCCGATCTCTGCCCCGCGCTTCATGCATTTCCGTGACGGTCAGACGATCTTCTCCGGGTTTGCCGCCGAGAACCCGCTCGCCGGCACAATTACGGGTCTGGGCGATGCCTTCCAAGTTCCACACTTCAAGGCCACCGCGAATTACTTCGATGTCCTTGGTGTGCGTCCGGTTCGCGGCCGCACCTTTTTGCCCGAGGAAGAAGAGGGCGCGGACGTGGCGGTCGTGACGGAACGCTTCTGGAGCGCGCGGCTCGGCAGCGACCCAAATGTGATTGGGCGCACCCTCACGATCGACGGCATCGCGCACACGATAGTCGGCATGGTGCGAACGATGCCGGTCTTCTGGGTTGGTCTTAACGCGGACATCTGGACAACGAAACCGCTGGTCATCCCGGGCTTCTCGCATGAGCGGATGATGCGCGGCACCGCTTTCCTGCGCGTGGTCGGCCGATTGAAACCCGGTATGACCGCCGAGCAGGCAAAGGCCGCGCTCACCTCACTCGATAACAGCTACCGCTCGCAATATCCGGAAAAGATCGACGCGAAATCAGTCTCAATCGTGAAGACCTTGCCGGAAGACGTGACCGAGAATTTGCGCCCGGGCTTCGCGACTTTGCTCGCGGCGGTGACGTTCGTGTTGCTGATCGCGTGCAGCAATGTCGCCAACCTGCTGCTGGTCCGTTTCAACGGCCGGCGCCGTGAGATTTCTCTGCGCATGGCGCTGGGCGCCTCGCGCGCCAGCGTTTTGCGGCTGTTCGTCTTTGAAAGCGTCTTGATCAGTGTGCTGTCGGGAATCGTCGGCGCGGTGCTCGCATGGCAACTGGTACCGCTCGTGCCGCGGCTGGCGGCGAATTTCCTCCCGATCGAGCCGGGCAGCGTCACGGCCTTGTCGCTCCCGGTGCTGGCCTTCACGATTGGGCTGTCGCTGCTCACGGGATTCATCATGGGCCTCTATCCGGCGCTGCAAAGCTCGCGCGCGGACCTGGTCGACGCGCTGAAGGAAGGCGGCCGCGGCACGGCGGGGAGTATCCGGCAGCAGCGCTTCCGAAAAATCCTTGTCGGCGCGCAGGTTGCGCTCTCAGTCACGCTGCTGGCG
>JBHENA010000016.1:531-24740 GCA_046262275.1 Chthoniobacterales bacterium | reverse complement strand
CCACATCATCTTGTTAATGCGAACAGCATTGCCCGGCGATTTGAACTGGCGGACACGGCACCGATCCGTAGCTACAGAAGACACAGCACTCGCCGGGCTTCGGCTTGAGTCTGGCGCTGCAGCGGTCGCAGTCGTAGAAGAACAGGCAGGCATTTGTCGGCATTGTCTCTTCCCTGCGGTGACCGCACGAAGGGCAAGTGATTATCGATTCGAGCACGGGCCCTGATCGCACGGGCTCGCGACTGCAGAACCAATTCCAGACACTCGCGACCACGATTGCGAAAAGGCCCGCGTAAAGGAGCTCGGCGCTCCAGGACCAGTAAAATGAGTATGCCAATGCTGAGCCGCCGAGAAGGCCGGCGGCAAGCGGCCCGAAATGGCGATGTCTGCTAGAGCTCAACCCCAATCCAAGAAGGGCAAGGAGGGCAAAAGCCTGAAACGCGTAAAGCACTGTCGCCTCAGATTGGCCGAGCATTCCCAGGCCAGACGTGGCTGCAAGCGCAGCGAACATCGGGAAGCAACACGGCGCAGCCACGGCTGCGAGGAGCGCTCCGACTGAACCAATTCGGTCGAGCGATCTGACCAGCCGCTTCACCGCGTCTGCCCGCTCGATTGGATTAAATCGCAGAACTCAGCCGCGCATTTTCGACGCGCAGGAAGTTTGCTCCAACGCCTCACGTTCGCTGCGAGCGAGCCGCGAAACTCTCGCAGCTCCCGCAGTTTGACTTCGGTCTCTGCTAATACTGCATCGGCCATTGCGATCACGGAAGGGCAGGCCCGTCAGCTCAGCGCCTGCGTACCATAGACTTTCACGTCGAAGCCGTCCACGAAGCAGGTGTGCATCGGGGTATCGGGCAGTTCATCGAAACCATCGAGCCGCGCTGGCAGCGCGGAGCAACGTTCCACCTCGGCCGCGCGGTAGCGATAAGGCGCGTGCGAAACTTGCGCGCGCAAGAGCGAACCGCCACGGACGGCGTAAAGGTAGTAGCGCTCCAGGAGGAAGAACTCCAGCGAGTTCGGGTCCGCCTCGCGCGCTTCGCCCACTCCGCGGTAGCGATATCTCGCCGCTTCCGTGGTGTCCTGGCGGCGCGACGAGTACTCGATGAAATCGCCGATGGTCGCGCTCATTTCCGCGTTGCAGTAGGGCAGGCCGGTCAGCGCCCGCGCGGCCGCGACCGCGAGCGGCTGGTCGCAATCGAGCGAGTAGAACCAGATGCCAGGGACGCCGTTGCGATCGTAGACGTAGATCCGCACGTTTAGCTCCTGGAATTCGGAAAGCCACGGAATAGCCGGAACACCGACAGGTCGCACATTGCGCATGAAGAATGGCGTGATGCCGATCAACGCTTCGCCCTCGTATGTATCGACGGTGAGTCCGGGCGGGAGCGTTTGCTGCGCCGCCTCGAGCGAGATCCGCCAGTGCACGAAGAGCAGTCGTTCCCAGCGCTGATGCATTATCTGGGGGCGTCTCCCGTCGGGTTCACGAGTGGCTAAACGGGCGGGGAGATCAGGAGTGGTGTTCATTCACTGGGCGGCAGGAAGCCAGGTCTGCTCATCTAGGATCGCGGCAGCTCTGTGAGAAGCGGCGAAAAAGATTCGACAAAATTTTGCGTCTGCCATTTAATGGAGCCGCGTTCTCCTTAAGCCAAGGGCTTGTGGAGGCTAAAGGCTGCGCGGAAGAGCTCGGCGGATGATTCCAGCGAATGTAACCGGCGAAGCAGCCGCGCAGCCGAAACCTCCAAATTAGCGGCTCTCCCTGCGGAAACGCGCCAAGCGGGAAGGAGCGTCTTCGCGCTTGCTTCCTCGCTCGCTAAACAGTATTCCGCCGCGATCTTCGATCCGGAAAAGTCGCCGAGACCGGTCGCTCGTCACCTGCGCGTGAGCTAGTTTCTCGCCTTTGAAGTGAGCACAGCCAATCGACCCCGGCTCCTCGGCACATTCTCGCAATGGGCGGCGATCATTTTCTGCGCGGCACTCGGAGGCGCGCTTTTCATTTTTGTCGATCTCACACCGAAAGTAGAGGCGGACTTTTTCTTCTCCAGCGATGACCCGCAGCTTCAAACGTCCTTGCGCATCGAGAAGGAGTTCGGCGGATCGGCTGGCGGAGCAAAAGAAGAGAGCGCTGCTGGAGGACGCGCCGTGCGCCAGCGGGATCGAGGTCATCGTGGCAGCGGCGCGGCGCAAGGCAGCGGCGCGGCGCAGCAAGTCTTCGTCGTGGTTCGGGCGCGGCAGCTGGTTTCGCGCGAATACCTGCGGCGGCTGCACGAAGTGACGGAAGCTCTGCGCGAACTAAAGGGAGTTGCGGACGTGCGCTCCGTCACGCGCGGCGCGAAAGAGCCCGCTGAAATTCTGAAAGAAGATCCGCAGAAGGTTTTCGCTGATCTCGCGGCGAGCCCATTCTGGAGCCGGCTGCTGCTCGCGCCGGATCGCTCCGCGACGTTTGTGGTAGTGCGTCTTACGGGCAAAAACCTGCCAGCGACGGTGAGCGGGATCGATCGTGTGATCGATCGCCATTCGGAGAAGGATTTCGATCTCGGCGCCTCGGGAGTTCCCTACGTCGCCGAGCACATTCGAGAGCGACTCACCACCGACCTGAAACGCTTCAGCATCGCAGCCTTTGCCGCTTTCGCGGTGCTGGTGACGGTTCTCTTCCGTTCGGTCGCTGTTCTTGTGGGGACAATGGTCGCATCGCTCAGCGCCTGCTTTGGCACCTTCCTCGTCCGCCACTTTGTCGGAATGGAGACGGACATTCTCATGCCGAACCTGTGGACGATTGCCTTTGTACTCACGATTTCGCACACCGTTTATCTTACCGCCGAATGGCGTCGCAAAGCGGCCGAACTCGGCAGCGAATCGGCAACCGACCGATCCGTGCGACGCATCGGGCCGGCTTCAGTGTGGTCGCTGCTGGCAAATCTCCTCGGCTTCGCCAGTCTAATCTTCGTTTCCGCCAAGCCCTTACGTCAGTTTGGGATTTCAGGCGTGATCGCGGCGGTTCTGGCGATCGGCTGCGCCTATGGGCTGTATCCGTTGTTTTTGCGCGCTGCCGCCGTTCCCAGCCGGAAAGAGCCAGGCGGTGTCATCGGAAAACACCTCGAACGCTTTTTCACCGCGCGTCATTCAATCATCGCGCTCGTCACAGTTGTCGCTGCGCTCGGGCTGGCGCCGCTTGCGTTTCGCGTCAATACCGATCCCAGCCTGCTCTCCTACTTCGCCTCGCGCGACCGGATTACCGGCGGGCTTAAAGCAAATGATCGGGCCGCGGGCAGTAGCACGGTAGATCTCGTGGTGGCGGATGCGCACGGCAAATCGCTGGATGATAGCCAGGGGGTGGAACGCTTGCAAAGGCTGCACCGCCGGCTCGAGCGCCATAAAGATGTCGGGGCGGTGCTCTCAATCGCGCTCCTGATGGCCGAAGCGGAAAGGCCATGGTACTCCTTCCTTTTTTCGTGGGAGACCCGGCTCGAACAGCTGGAGAGTCCGAAACACGAGCGCGTCGGGCGCACATTCATCACCGAAGATCGGGAACGCGGGCGTTTTATTCTGCGCATGCATGAAGAGACCCGCTCAAGGCCGCGCGCCGCTGTCTTGAACGAAATCGAAAGCATCGTGCGCCAAGAAGGCTTTAAACCGGTGCTGGTGGGCGGTCTTTACCCGCTCCAGGGCGAATTATCCGAGCTCGTGCAAGGAAGTGTCATGCGCGGCCTCGGCGGACTGCTCGCCTGTTTCTTTGTCATCATGCTGATTGTCTCGCGTTCTCTTGCAAACGCGCTGGCGATGACGTTCTGCCTTGCCCTCACACCATTCATCCTGTTCGGAATCGTGACGCTGCTCGGCATTCCCTTGGACATAATCTCCGCGCCGGCGGCGAACGTCGCGCTCCCTCTCGGAATCGACGAAATGATCCACCTCGGCTACGCCGCGCGGCGGTTGCGCACGGGAAAGAAGAGCGGTTGGGCGGAATGGCAGCCGGCCCTGAATGAATTATGGCGCCCGATCCTCGCGTCCATGCTGATCGTGAGCGCCGGGTTTGCGTTGTTCCTCCTCTCCAACTTTCCACCCACCCAACGACTCGGTATGCTGGTCTGCACCGGCGCTGCCATTACCGATCTCGTCGTGCTGATCGTGCTGCCGGCGATCGTCACGATTGGCCAGTGGGCAAAGGTGAGGCAGGGCGACTAACTTTTGCGAGATGTGAGGAAGAAAAGAGGACCTTGCAGGCAAAAGGCTCTCTCGATCGGGATGCTGCCATTGTAGCAGGCGGTTTTTGGTTTGGCGGATCGCAGCGTAGGGATTGAAGTAACGCAGTGGTGCGTTTTCCACGTTCAGAACCGAGCGATGCTGCAGGGCATCGCAACCAATAACAGGGGTGGCCTGGAGGGCGCCCCTCCTTGGCGCTCCTTGTGGCGATCGGCGACGGCAGTAACGTCGCGATCGCAATGAGACTCGAGGCCGAACGTCTCAAAAAACAGCTGACACCGCTCTTCGACGAGAACTTCCGGGAACGCGGCGAACTCAGTGCTGCTGTCTCGGTGTGGCAGCACGGGGAGCCTGTTCTCGATTTACACGGCGGATTCGCGACATGCATTGTGAGATCCCGTGGACGGCCGACACGCTCGTGCTCTTGTGGTCCGCGACGAAAGGGCTCGGCGCGGCGTGTTTGCTTCAGGTGCTGCAGGAGCAGCGTATCGGACTCGAGCGCCGCGTCGCGGAATTCTGGCCCGAATTCGCGCAGGGCGGCAAGGGCGAGATCACGCTCGCGCAGTTGCTTTCGCATCGAGCGGGATTGTCGGCGTTCGAGGAACGGGTCGACATAACGGATTATGCCCGAGTCATTCGCGCGCTCGAGCGGCAGCTGCCGCTCTGGCTGCCCGGGGAGGCGCACGGCTACCACGCGCGAACGTTCGGGTTCCTGCTCGACGAGCTTGTCAGGCGGCTGACCGGCCGCACCCTCGGAGCTTACTGGCGCTCCGTGTTCGCGGAGCCGCTCGCATTGGATATCTGGATCGGTTTGCCGGCTGAGCAGAACTCTCGTGTCGCGACCTACGCCGCGAAGGCTGGACTCGCCCCCACGCCCCCGCAGTTCTATGCTGATCTGGCGACGCCGGGAACGCTGGTGCGTCGAACCTTCACCTCGCCGGCTGGTTGCACGCGGTCAGCGGCATGAATGCACCCGACGTCCGCTCAAGATCAATCGTTTCCTTCGGTGGGATCGGAAGCGCATCTTCGGCACCTCACCGTTGGCCTTCGGCCATCCGGGCGCAGGCGGGAGCCACGCCTATGCCGATCCGGAGAACGGCATCGGGTTCGCTTACGTCATGAACCAGATGGAACAGTCGCTCCTGCCTAACGACAAGTCGCTCAGGCTCGTCAACGCGATCTACCGCTGAGACGCGACTGGTGATTGGGCCACCGCTTGCGCGCGCTTTCGGGTCTGCGCCTTTTCGGTCACCTTTTGGATTTGTGCTGCCTGATCTTTCAGGCTGCTGTGGAGTTCCTCAATTCGCTTCTCCTGCTGAGCAACAGACGATTTCAGCGCCGCGACGATCGTCCGCTGTTCCTGGGCGTCGCGGTGTTGTTTGAGGAATTCGTTGAGCAGCATCGCGTTGACTGCTTCATAGCGAACGGTGTTCACCTTTCCATCGGCATCGCGCGCCACCAGATCCGGGTTCACTTTCTCCACCTCTTCCGCGATCAGGCCGAATTGCGGGATGCCCTCTGAATCGAGCTCTTCCTTGTAGCGAAAGGTCACAGGATTGAGCGCGAGAATCGCTTCGCTCGCCTGGTCCATCGGTTTGATCCTGTGCTTGAAACGCGCCGAGGAAAGGGTCGTCCCGAGTTTACCGTTGTTCCCGACGAGAACGGTGACGCCGCCGGCGACGGTGTTATCGCGAATCCCCGCTACGATGATGTCGGTGTGCGTTCCTGTGGTGCCGATGCGGATTCGGCCGGATTCGCTCGCCATCCCCGCGTTACCAATAACGATATTGTCGTTGCCGGTGGCGAGGTTGATGCCGGCGTTAGCGCCCAGGATGATATTGTCGCTGCCAGTCGTGAGGCCAAAACCGGCAGCGCGACCGAGGGCGACATTCCGGAGGCCCGTCGTATTGCCTATGCCAAACCGACTGACGAGGTGAAATTCTTCCGAGAGCAGTTGTGCTGATGGTTGGCTGAATCCGGTACATAGGGAGGGACCTTTCTTTTCTCCCGATCAGTTGACCCTGCGACTGCAGGTCTGAAAAGGGGCTGAAACTACCGGGAGAAAAAGCGTCTTCGCTCCGATCCAGATCTATCTGACGGCTCTGACGATGCCAAAAAACTCTATCGACGGTCAATCAAGAACGAGCAGCGATCGCCGTGGCAACCGCCCCTCCGTTGCTTTTATTGATTCTTAAGGACGAGTTGCGACTCTTGCCGCGGGGAGTTCACTTGAAGTTGCGCACTCACCCGTTGGATTTGCGACACTTGTTCTTTCAAGCTCGCCCTGAGGGCTCGAATTTCCTTCTGCTGCTGGGCGGCCGCGGCTTGAAAGTCGCTCCGCTGCAGCGCGGCGGTTGCGGTCAACTCCGCGATCCTCGTTTGCTGCGTTGCAACAGTGCCCTTTAAGTCGTCGATCGTGCTTTTCTCTTCCTGCATCTCGCACGCTTGCTCCTCGACCTTGCGGTGCTGCTTGAGGAACTCATTCAGCAACATCGCATTGATCTGCTCGTAGCGGACGGATTCCGGCCGCCCCTCGGGAGTGCGCCCCACCAGGTCAGGATAGACTTCGGCCACATCCTCAGCGATGAGGCCGAAGGCAACCGTCTGTGTAGGATCAAACTCCTCCCGATAACGAAAGCTCACCGGCTTGAGCTTGAAAAGCCCTTCGCTGGCTTTCTCCATGAACCTGATGTCGTGTTTATAACGTCGCGAAGAAACGTTAGCTCGACCGAGCCGGCCGCCGCCGCTGACCGTAACATAGTCGGGATTCTGCCCAACTACAGGCTGCACCGTTTTGTAGATGTTCCTGATGCGAGTCGTATTGCTCTCACCCGCAACTCCCTCCACGTCCGCGCCAATGCAGACATTGCCGCTGCCGGTTGTAAGTTTGAAACCGGCGTGATCGCCGATCGCCGTGTTCGAGCGGCCCGCGGTGTTGCTCTTGAGCGCTTCCTGACCGACGGCCGTGTTGTAGGTTCCGGTTGTGTTGTTAAGGAGAGCTGAGTTACCGACGGCATTATTGAAACTGCCGGTAGTATTGCTAAAGAGCGCTTTAAGACCGACGCCATTGTCATTGGTACCGCTACTATTAATGTAAAGCGCTTGATAGCCGACTGCTGTATTCGCATTCGCCGCTCCGTTGGCTTGCAGCGCTCCGAAACCTACTGCAGTGTTGGCTCCACCCGTGGTGTTACTAAAGAGTGCTTGATAACCATTGGCCGTGTTGCCGCCGTTCGTGGTGTTGCTATAGAGCGCGTTGACCCCATTGGCCGTGTTGCCGCCGCCGGTGGTGTTGCTATAGAGGGCTCGAAAACCGAGACCGGTGTTCCCGGTGCCGCTGCCCAGGTTTAAAAGCGCCTCGGTTCCCTCCGCTGTGTTCTGGCCCGAATAGCCCCCATCCGGCGGAGGGCTCACTGCCTGCGCCAAAGGCGAAAATATAAACGACAGCGTTACGGCGACTGCCATGAATGGAGCGCCTATCCTGTGGAAGTGAATCCGTAGTCTCATAGATATCCTTTTTTCTCCCGCTGGATCGATGCGTGCGCTGCGGGTCTGAAAGAGGCGAGGAATCTCGCGGGTGAAGTGTCTCCCACCCGATTCAGATCATTTGACCGAGTTCGAGGCTGAAAGAATCGCGCCCGCCTGGCAAGGCCAAACTCCAAATACCTTGGCGGCGAGGTACTGTTGGTTCATTGTCACTGCAGTTTCACCACTGGCGGTTCAAGCGCTGCCGGCTCCCACAGCGGGCGCCTTTAAGGTAGCGCAAGCTTCCAGCTTGCAGCCTTCAATACCATGCAAGCTGGAAGCTTGCGCTACCTCCCAGAACCTGCCCTGCGGCCCGAAGCCGCCTCGGCCTTCGGGGGGCCGAATCCTGCGAACTGACAATCAACGAACACTACCCGGCGGGCGATTCCCACCTGAATTTTCACCAATCCTAAGACGAGCCGCGGTCGCCCTGGCAACCGCCCCTCCGTTGCTTTTATGGATTCTTGAGGACCAGTTGCGACTCTTGCCGCGGGGAGTTCACTTCCAGCTGCGCATTCACCCGCTGGATTTGCGACGCTTGCTCTTTCAAGCTGGCAGTCAGGGTTTCAATTTCCTTCTGCTGCCGAGCGGCCGCGGCTTGAAAGTCGCTTCGTTGCAGCGCGACGGTTGAGGTTAACTCCGCGATCCTCGTTTGCTGCGTTGCAACAGTGCCCTTTAAGTCGTCGATCGTGGTTTTCTCTTCCTGCATCTCGCACGCTTGCTCCTCGACTTTCTGGTGTTGCTTGAGGAATTCATTGAGCAACATCGCGTTCACGGCCTCGTAGCGCACCGTGCTCACCTTCCCGTCCGCACCGCGCGCCACCAGATCAGGGTTCACTTTTTCCACCTCTTCAGCAATGAGGCCGAATTGCGGGATGCGCTCGGAATCGAGCTCTTCCTTGTAGCGAAACGTGACCGGCTGGAGCGCGAGAAGCGCTTCGCTCGCGTCAGCCATGGGCCTGATCTCATCCTTGAATCGCGCCGAAGAGACGGTCGTGCCGAGCTTACCGTTGGGATTGATCACGACGGATATGCCGTTGGCAACGGTCTTGTCTCGAATACCGGCGATAAAAGCGGTGCCCTGAACTCCGGGTGTGCCGATGCGGATGGTGTAGGCCTCGCCAGCGAAGCCGGGATGACCGATATCGATATTACCATCGCCCGTGGTGAGGTTAGCGCCGGCCGCGACGCCCAAGGCGATATTCGACCGGCCGGTAGTGTTGAAAAAGAGCGCCCGAGCACCCTCTGCCGTATTGCTCTCTCCGGTAGTGTTGCTAATGAGCGCCCCCTGACCGTGGGCGGTGTTGGAAAAGCCGGTGGTATTGCTTAAGAGCGCCTGATAGCCATCGGCTGTGTTTTGGCTACCGGTTGTGTTGTAATAGAGGGCATGCACACCGTTGGCAGTGTTTTTGAAGCCGGTTGTGTTTCTCAAGAGCGCTTGAACGCCGCTCGCCGTGTTGTCAGAGCCGGTGGTGTTGTCTGAGAGCGCAAACGCTCCCGTGGCTGTGTTGCGGTCGCCGGTCGTGTTAAAAAGGAGCGCGACGTAACCGAGGGCGGTATTCTCAACACCTCCCCGGGCGAGGCTCTCGAGCGCATTGTCGCCCTCGGCAGTGTTTCGCCCGGGATAGCCTCCGTCGGGAGGTGGGTCTACCGCCCGCGTGGCGGGTGCGAGCGCAATCGCAAGCAAGGTCAAAATGAGGAGAAATAAACCGCGCGGTCGAGGTGAAGTCCTTCCGCAACGAGGTGTACTGATGGTTGGCTGAATCGGATACATAGGGAGGAATCTTTCTTCTCTCCCGATGGTGAACCCTGCAACTGCAGGTCTGAAAAAGGGGGTGCAGCTACCGGGAGAAAACGGCTCGCCCTGATCCAGATCTATTTCGTGCCCCCAGTTTGAAGGACAAGCTGCTCGCCCGTCAATCGTTAACGTGCATTACTGCTCGTCGACAACGACTTGGCGGGGCCGATTGATCGTCACGATTGGCCAGCGGGCAAAGGTGAGGCAGGGCGACTAACTTTTGCGAGATGTGAGGAAGAAAAGATGACCTTGAAAGCAAAAGGCTCTCTCGATCGGGATGCTGCCATTGTAGCGGCGGAGGCACGCACCATCGCCAGGGACGGGGATTACGACGCGCTCGTAAAACTGGCCGGCGAAGCGCAGTGCGTCCTCATCGGCGAAGCCTCCCATGGGACGCATGAATTTTACGCCACGCGCGCCGAGCTGACACGGCGCTTGATCGAAGAGAAAGGCTTCCGGGCCGTCGCGCTGGAAGCGGACTGGCCCGACACTTTTCGTGTCCATAGGTTTGTAACCGGACGTGATGAAGCCTCGAGCGCAGCGGATGCGCTGGGCGACTTCCGGCGTTTCCCAGCGTGGATGTGGCGGAATACGGTCGTGCTCGAGTTCGTCGCATGGTTGCACCAGTGGAATGCTCATCGTCGAGGGAGGGCGCTTGCCGGGTTCTATGGGATAGATCTTTACAGCATGCACAGCTCGATCGAGTCCGTGCTCTCCTACCTCGACGGGACCGATCCGACTGCGGCCCGAAGAGCGCGGGATCGCTACGCTTGTTTCGAGCATTTCAGCGTCGAGCCGCAGCTTTATGGACACGCCACCGTGATGCGCGGCAAGGAACCGTGTGAAGATGAAGTGATCGAGCAACTGGTCGAAATGCGACGCAAATATGGCGAGCTGATCAATCGCGATGGCCACGTGGAGGAGGAGGAATTTTTTTCCGCGGAACAGAATGCGCGGCTGGTGATGAACGCGGAGCGCTATTATCGCGCAATGTTTCATGGGCGCGACGAATCGTGGAACCTGCGCGATACCCACATGTTCGAGACGCTGAGCGAGCTGTTCGCGCATCTTGATGGCGGCCGCGCGAAGGTGGTGGTGTGGGCCCACAATTCTCACCTGGGTGACGCGCGCGCGACGGAAATGGGCCGGCGGGGGGAGCTAAACGTGGGTCAGCTCGTGCGCGAGCGCTTCGAGGCGGGTGCCTGCTCGATCGGCTTCAGCACCTATTCGGGAACGGTAACGGCAGCCTCGGACTGGGGCGAGCCAGCGGAGCGAAAACGGGTGCGTCCCGGGTTGCCCGGGAGCTACGAGGAGCTGTTTCACGCCATGGGCATCCCCAGATTCTGGCTCGACCTGCGCGAGCGAAATGAAGCTACGGAGCTGCTGCGGCAAGAGCGGCTGCAACGCGCGATCGGCGTGATCTATCGTCCGGAGACGGAACGCTGGAGTCACTACTTCGAAGCGCGATTGGCAGAGCAATTCGATGCCATGATCCACTTCGACGAAACGCGCGCCCTTCAGCCGCTCGAGCGCAATTCCACCTGGGACCGCGGGGAGCTGCCGGAGACTTACCCAACCTCGTTATGAAGACGAAAACGGCGCGCCGGTGAAGGTTCCTTTCCAAAACCGCGCCGAGGCAGGACGCCTTCTGGCGGAGAAGCTCATGAAATACAAAGATCGCCATGATGTGATTGTCCTCGGTCTGCCGCGCGGGGGTGTGCCGGTGGCCTACGAGGTCGCCTCGCGGCTGCGCCTGCCGCTCGATGTTTTCATTGTGCGCAAGCTGGGTCTGCCCGGATTCAGCGAGCTGGCGATGGGTGCAATCGCTTCCGGAGGAGTCCGGGTGGTTAATCAGGAGCTGGTCCAGCATATCCCGAATGCACGGACGCTACTCGATCTCGTCGCTGAAGTGGAAACCGCCGAGATAGAACGGCGCGAACACGCTTATCGCGACGGCCGTCCGGCGCTCGACGTACGCGGTCGCACTGTGATCCTCGTCGACGACGGTCTTGCGACTGGCGCCACAATGCGCGCCGCAGCCGAGGCACTGCGGCAGCGCGAGATTGCGAGCATCATTGTCGCCGTGCCGGTCGGCTCACCGCAAACCTGCCGCCAGTTTGAACGGGAGGTGGACGAGACGATCTGCGCCCTCGCGCCCAGGTGGTTCGCGGCCGTCGGGCAGTATTACAAGGACTTTTCGCAAACCACAGATGACGAAGTGCGGGAGCTGCTAACCCTGGCTGCGCAGCGATCCCCCGCGCCCGAGTAGTGGCCAGTCTTAGTTTGGGGAGCCAGCCCGCCGAGTGCGCGGTTGGCGGACAAAATGTTCGGTAAATGTCGCCATCAAAGCTCTCGCGAAACCCATGTCGCACGCCCGTGAGCTGACCGAGGCACGATCCTTTGGAAAGCAACCGGAGATATCGCGCCATGAGCTACATCAAACAAATGTTCGACACGCACCCTGTGAATCCCTCGTCTGATCACGCGGTGAACATTGAGTGCATCACCGCCTGCTATTCGTGCACCGAGGCGTGCAACGCGTGTGCCGACGCTTGCCTGGGCGAGAAGAAGGCGGCCGAAATGATTGACTGCATCCGCGACTGCAACGATTGCGCGGACGTCTGTCTCACGACGGGGCGCATCATATCGCGTTTCACCCGCACCGACTTTAAACTGGCTGGCGCACAACTGCGGGCCTGCATCCAGGCCTGCCAGAGCTGCGGCGCAACGTGCGAAAAACACGGCGCACAGATGGAGCATTGCCGGATTTGCGCGGAGGCATGCCGGCGCTGCGCGAAGGCCTGCGAAGCGCTCCTCGCTGAAAAATAAGGCCGTGGAGCAGCTTGGCGGGACTCGATGTCGCTCCAGGCGTGGCGCTATCGCCCAGTCGGGGTGGCTCGGGATTAGGCGGGATTGGCTCCGGCGGCACCGGGGACGGCGGCGCGGGTGGCGGCACCGGATCGGCACGACCCAGGCGAGCCCGCGACTGATCAGCGTTCCATCTCAAAGGTCACCTTCGCGTTGACGCGGTAACTGGTGACTCTGTCGTTCTCAACCGCGGCGGTGAATTCTTTAACGTAAACGGAACGGATGTTGCGCAGGGTCTTCGACGCTTCGCTAACGACGTTTTGCGCGGCTTCTTCCCAGCTGTTCGGCGACTCCGACAGGATTTCGATAACTTTGACGATTTTTGCCATGCTGTGCCTCCATCAATTCTATCGCACGCCGGTAGCGATTCGGCCGCTGCCACGTCTCAGGCGCGATCTTTTACGCCCGCCTGTCCACTCGCTGTGGCGCAATGAGCGCAGCAATACATCTTTCCGCCAGCTTCCATCCCATGCCCGATGATCCGGCACCCACAGTGATCACATTTTGGCGCCAGCATGTGGATCGCACATTCGAAGCTGTCGAAAATGTGATTGCGCCCATCCTTTCGGATCGTGAATGCCTTGTCGTAGTCGTTGCCGCACATCTCGCATCTGGCCATATCTGATCTCCTATTCTGTGGTTCGGCTCCCGGGCTCCATCCGGTTGGCACATGTGGCTCTGCGGTGGGCCGTACTTCCTTGCGCGAAGCGCGCCGATTCTGCGATCTTTGGGTATGAACCTCGAAAACCGATCTGGACACCCGCTTGTTTTCTTTGCGCCTGAGCACGGCGGCGACGCCGTTGCCGGTGGCGGGCATCCGGCTGATTCCCCCCTTCCAGCAACCGAACCCATTGATGACGCGTTTGGCCAGAATGAAGCCGGCCGCGGCAAGACCCCTGGTGTGGGCGTTCCCGGCACCAAGACAAATCCCGTCGGCGCATACCGGGACGCCATCACGGCGCGCGCCCAGGAAATTTGGGAAGAAGAGGGCCGGCCGGAAGGGCGTGCGGAGGAGCATTGGCTCCGCGCAGAAGCCGAGCTGGGGCAGCGCGAGAGCTAAGCGCAAAATTCATCTCCGCAGGATGCGGAGACCAGCACGCCGGAAGCGTGCGCTCCCCAGAGATAACGCGCGCGCGGTGGGGCCTTTAATTACGGTTCGCCGTGGACAGCCGATTCGCCGCTGGCGTCTGCGCCCCCGGCCCCCGAGCGTGCAGTCCCGCTGGAGGTAGCCGTGCCGCGCCCGGCGCTCTTCTCCGATGTTCGCGTCGTCCTTCGTGCCACATCCCGCGTCGAAGCTTTCCCGCTTCCGCCGCCAGAACTGCCGCTTCCCTTTTTCCCGCGAACACCCTTAGCTGTCTTGCCGCCGGCTTTGCTTCCGCCGCCGCGTTGACCGCCGCCCTTCGCCTTTTGTCTGCTGGTTCCGCCGCCGCGGCGATTACCACTCGTTCCGCCACGCGATTTCGATCCGGTGCTTTTGCTTGGTCTTGCTCTTGGCATACTGCTGTTCGCATCTGCGCCAAAGAGCGCGCGCAGTGTTCGTTCGGTCGTTCTCGCGATTTAACCGCTCGTCAGTTCAAAGAACACAAGGCGCTTCGCAAAGTCCGGTGCGAATCTCACATGTGAAGCCGCGTCATCTCTACGCCGCTCTCTGCATCCCGGGCGCACTGCTGCCCTGGTGGCAATTCCTGCCCTGGGTAGCGCAGCACGGCGCAAATGCCCGGCTATTCTTCCGCCATCTTTTCGCGAACGGCGTCAGCGGCGCTTTCGCGCTCGATCTGATCGTCACCGCTGCGGCCGTTTGCGCGCTGATTCTTGTCGAGGGGCGGCGCCTCGGCCTTCGGTATCTCTGGGCCCCGATCGCAGGCACATTCATCATCGGTGTCTCGTTCGGTCTGCCGCTGTTTCTGTTTATGCGCCAGCGGCAACTGGATCGAACACAGTCACAGTAATAAGCCGACGCTCGGATCAGCCGCGCGCATTTAGCTTCCAGGTGCGATAGCCCCAGACGCTGGCGTAGCCCAGATAAAAGAGATACGGGAAGAGACACCACGCCGCAGTACGATCCACTCCCAGCAGCAGCAGCAAAAAGAGAGCGATTGCCATCGCGCCATAAGCCAGGCTCAGCATATAAGCGTGAAATAGATTTCGTGTCCGGAAGAAAAAATAGTTCCAGAGCGCGTTGATGAACATTACCGCACCGGCCAGTCCGATCGCGCTGTCGCGCGGCACGTCGCGCGGTAGACCGAACAACCGGTAGAGCACGGCAAAGCAGATCACGTAATACAAGCCGCCGATGATCAGCCAGCCCCAAAACGGGGGCGCGTAGCGGGGGAAACGCAGCTCCGCCATCCGCTGCCTGATTCCCCTGCCCGCGAAGAGCCCTTCCAGCGCGGCGCCGGCGGCGCAGAAGAGAAGCGCGTAAAGCAAAGCGGACGTCATAACTGAGAGTGCGTCCAACGATGCAGCAGATCCTTCGTCCACGCATCACTGGATACCGAGGTGTCCGAAGCTCGGCGCGCCCCCTGTCGCGTTGCGCTCGCGGTGGCGCTCCGCTGATCTTGAAAAACCTATCGATTCGTGTCGCTCTTAGCGGCAAACCGCTCACTCAGGATGAACAACGTCGGTGGCCACAAACCGACGAAGATGGCCAGGCGCTGGCCCATGGCCGCGTCGGGGTTGGGGAAAACAAACCACAACGCGAGTGAGAGCAGGATGGACAACCATCCGGCAACGAAGAACAGCATGCTGAGGGGTGTAGATCTCATATTTTTAGGCTCCGCAGCAGGATCGCCGTTCCGCGTCGCTTTGGACGCCGAAATGTCTTTATTCGTTGGGGAGCCTGCCATTCCAGACGAACTGGGCTGGAGAGCGCGCTACCGGCAGGGCAGCGGCGACTTCAAATGCGCGAGCTGAGCTCGCCGGAGCTCAACGTCCCGTTCGGCGTCGACAAATTGCGGCCCGCCGGTTATGTAACGGTTGTGCAACCCGTACGATCTGAAATTCTCGGCGGCGACTGCGTCGACGTCTTGCGGGAATTCGACGACGAGTCATTCGATCTGATCATCACGTCACCGCCGTACGCGGATCGGCGTGCTCACACCTATGGAGGTGTAAAGCCAGATCAATACGTCAGTTGGTTTCTGCCACGTGCCGCTGAGTTTCGACGCGTCCTGAAGCGCAGCGGATCGTTCATTCTGAATATCAAGGAAAAGGCAGAAGACGGTGAACGTCACACATTCGTTCTGGAGTTGATCTTGGCCCTTCGTCAAAACGGCTGGCTCTGGACGGAGGAATACATCTGGCACAAGAAGAATTGCCACCCGGGCAAATGGCCAAACCGTTTCCGTGACGCGTGGGAGCGATGCTTGCACTTCACCCGCGAGCGGCAATTCAAAATGAATCAGGGAGCAGTCATGATTCCGATGGGCGACTGGAAAGACAAACGCCTGCGTTCGCTTGGAACAAATGATATCGTTCGCTTCAACTCTCAGGTGGGAAGCGGATTTGGGAAGAACATCGCTAACTGGAAGGGCCGGGAGATGGCCTATCCGTCGAACGTTCTTCACCTTGCGACCGAATGTGGCAATAAACGGCACAGTGCCGCATTTCCGAAGGCTTTGCCGGCCTGGTTTATCAAACTGCTGACCGACCCGGGTGACTGGGTGCTTGATCCATTCGCTGGTAGCGGCACAGCGTGCGTCGCGGCGCAAGAGCTCGGGCGGAAATGTATTGGTATCGACATTAAGCCCGAATTTTCAACTCTCGCTTCGCAGGAATTGCGTGAAGCCGGGCTATCGCTGTTTGAAAAACCGGTGAATCATGCGACGCGCGCACGGAAGGCTAGCTGACGCTGACCTGTTCGCGCACATCGAGGGCACAATCCCCGATTTTCACGCCGCACGTCTCGCGAGCCTCGGCAGACTCAAGCTGCGCGATCTGCTGCGGAGCAAAAATCCGTATCTATTCCGTGCGAAGAACGTGCTCATTGCGCCCGAACTCGTGCAGGGCTTTATGGCTGCACATCTGTCGTCGCAGGAGGAGGGTATCTTTGGCACTTTTCTGGAGAAGCTTGCGATCTATGTCGCAACGACACTTTGGGGCGGGCAAAAGTCACCCGCCGAAGGAGTCGATCTCGACTTGATGATACGGCGCCAGCGGTACCTCATCACGATCAAGAGCGGCCCAGACTGGGGTAACAGCAGCCAGATCGCGCGAATGCGGGACAATTTTAAAAGAGCGCGTCAGGTGCTCCGAACGAACGCGACAGCCAAGGCGATTATATGCGTGAACGGTTGCTGTTATGGGCGTGTCGCTAACGAGAACAAAGGCGATTACGTTAAGCTTGCTGGTCAGGCGTTCTGGCACTTCCTTTCGGGCGACGCTGACCTGTATCGGCGCATAATTGTACCGATTGGCTATCGGGCCAAGGAGCGAAACGAACAATTTGCGGCTGAATACGCAAAGGTTCTGAATCGCTTCTGCGAGGAGTTCATTTCGGGCTTCTGCCATAAAGACGGGTCGATTGATTGGGACAAGCTTCTCGCCTTCAACTCGGCAAAGGCGTGAAAGCGGCAGTCTGAGAGTCCGGGAATTCGTGAGAAGGAGGTTGCACCTGCGGTGAACGAGCCCAATCCTGTCAGCGAACTTCGACGGTGGCGATCGACTCTGACAGAAATCAGTGCCGATAACGTTAGTCGGCGGCTAGTCGCCCTTTTTGACTGGCTGCACGTCGAGCCGGCAACAAAGCCGATTGTGGAGAGGCTTGCCGCAACTACGGACGAATCTCGGGTTTTTGGCAGTCACCGCCATTCTAGAGTGATCGCAGCTACACCGAAAGACATTTCGTTCGTCGGATATGTGCTGATGAGAGACTGTCGCGGGCAGAGCTTTTGGAGATTGTGCCGCGTCTACGGCATTCGCGATCCGTATAATTCATCTAACGTCAATGACGTCACGCGCGCAGGTGTGCGTCAGTATGTCGAACCATTCCTCGACTACGTAGAAGAAGAGCTGACGCGTGCACTGTCGGCCGCGACTACGACCTCGATCATTGACCGTCGTTTATCTGCCTTGGTTGAGAAAAGTATCGCTGAGCACCTTCCGGCCACTTCGGCGTTAATTGGGCAAATCGCTTCGGAGTTATCACCGTCTGCTCCTGACATTCGGTGGCAGAATGTGGGCAATTCGTGCCGGGAGGCATTGAAAACCGCGGTTCGTGAGGCTGTGAAAACAGCAGAGATCTCGTTGCCTCCCGATGTCCAGGTAGGCAACGTCAAGCGAACCATCGAGCTGCTGGCTGCGGACCATGGCTCCTCCGACTCCCGGGGAACGCTGAGCCGTTTAGTAGCTGCGGTTTGGGATCACGCGCAGACGATCACTCACAGAGACACCACGACAAACGCAGATGCTACTCGCCTCTTCGTCTGGACTTGCTTAGCGATCTTCGAGCTTACGACGCTGACCCGACGGTCACAGGAACGTAGCGAAGAGTGAGTTTTGGAAGCCTTTAGGAAACGGCTGACCCAAACCCAGTGAGGTGGGGAGTGATGAAATTGCTGAGGCTTGTCGAGGGCGTTGATCGTGACGGCGGATTAGTTTTTGCAACGTGCTCATTTCATCGCCGTTGTCTGCCACGAAACCATCGTTTGTTTGCCCCACAATATTGTATGCGTCGCAGGAATTCTCATTTGTGCGACACCGGATGACGCTTGTCGAACGAGATTCACGTTTGCGAGTCCCTGAACCTGCTTCGCGCGCGTCCGATCTCGCTCCGCTTACTCTTCAGTGCTCTTTGCGCGTCCCGATGAGATATTTGTGCGGCCCAGCCCCAGCTCTGACCGGACCAGATGGTCGCCTGCACGTAACAAGCTGCGGTTTGTGCAGGATGCGGCTGAACCACGACGCCTTGTTTGCGCTGAGGTGACACTCGTTGTGCGCGAAAAGAACATCGACCCCTAATCCAGCAGGCGACGCCACAGGGAGAGACGCCAACCAATCTTGGCGCGGAGAGCGTTTCTACTAGGAAGCCGTATCCATCGGCGCTAGGGTGGGGAGCGGCGCGACAAACCCGCCAGTTGAATGTCCGATACGCAAGACATAACCATCGATTCGGTCGCGACTGACGAGACGACTTTCGTCGACATCACGCGACCGAAGGAGGCGGAAGACGAAGTTTACAGCGCGCTCCGCTACCGAACCTTGTTTGAGCTGGTTCCGGTGGCGGTCTACACGACCGACGCCGAAGGCCGGATCCAGGAGTTCAATCACCGCGCACAGGAATTGTGGGGGCGGACGCCCAATCCGAACGGCGAGAAATTTTGCGGCTCGTTCAAGATTTACCACCCCGATGGAAGGCCGATGCCGCACGAGCAATGTCCAATGGCGCGCGTCCTGCGGGGTGAGGAACTCGACCCGGCGGAGCTCGAGATCCTTGTGGAGCAGGAGGATGGCGCGCGCCGAAATGTCGTCGTCGCGCCGCGCGCCTTAAAAGACGAGCGGGGCAAGATTGTCGGCGCGATCAACTGCCTGCACGACATCAGCGGACGCAAGCAGATGGAAGAAGCGCTGCGCGGCAGCGAGGAGCGCTTTCGCACCGTGGCCGACAATGTGCCGCAGGTTATCTGGACCAATGAGCCGGATGGGAAAGCGAATTATTTCAACCGTCGGTGGTACGAATACACGGGGCTGAGCTACGACGAATCGCGCGGACCGGGCTGGCAGAAGATCGTGCATCCGGACGATGAGCCCGCCTCAGTCGACCGCTGGCAGCAGGCGCTCAAGAAAGGCGAAGTTTTCGACGCCGAATACCGGCTGCGGGCGAAAGACGGCAAGTACCGCTGGTTTCTCGGCCGTAACGTGCCCCTGCGGCACAACGGCAGTGTGACCAGCTGGTTCGGATCAGCGACGGACATCCACGACTTCAAACAGGCGCAGGCCAAGCTCGTCCAGACGGAGGAGCGCTTCCGCGTTCTGGTCGAAGGCGCGAAAGACTACGCCATGTTCCTCCTCGACCAATCGAACACGGTCACCTTCTGGAGCAAAGGCGCCGAGCGCGTCTTCGGCTGGACGCGCGAGGAAGCAATCGGCCAGAGCGGCACTTTCATCTTCACAGAAGAGGATAGGGCAAAGGGCGCAGTCGAGAAGGAAATCGACATCGCATTGCGCGAGGGTCGCGCGCCCGATCGTCGCTTCCACCTGCGGAAAGGCGCAACGCGGTTTTGGATCGACGGCGTCCTGATGCGGCTGGATGACGAGAGTGGTCAGCTGCGCGGTTTCGCCAAAGTGGCACGCGATGCGAGTGATCAGCGCGCGGTCGAAGACGCGCTCCGTCACGCGCGGGACGAGATGGAGCAGCGCGTGGTGGAGCGCACCCGCGACCTGCTCGCAATCAATAACGAGCTGGAGCGGGCAATGGCCCAGCGCGAGCAACTGGAGCGCGAGCTGCTCGAGATCAGCGAGCGTGAGAAACGCCGGATCGGCGAAGATCTCCACGACATGGTTTGCCAGGAGCTCACGGCAACCGCTTTCTTCCTGAAATCAGCCGCGAAAAAGCTCGAGCCGGAGAATCGCAGCGCGGCCGAAACATTGGAGGAATCCGCCCAGATCGTGAACCGCAACGTGGGGGTGGCACGAGACCTGGCGCGGGGTCTTCAGCCGGCGGAGCTGAAGGGCGCCGGTTTGAAGGAGGCTCTCCGCGCGCTGGCGGCGCAGGCTTGTGAAAGCACCGAGATCAAATGCCATTTCAAGGTAACACGCGGCGTACGAGTGACGGAGGATGCGGTCGCGTTGCACCTTTATCGCATCGTGCAGGAAGCGGTCAAAAACGCGATTAAACACTCCGGCGCCAGTAACATTCTCATCACGCTCGACAAAGATGCGGAGAACGTTTGCGTGAGTGTGGAAGATGATGGGAAAGGCTTTTCGCCGCGGCGGCGCAGCAAAGGCCTTGGCCTTCACCTCATGCGCTACCGGGCAAATGCTCTCGGCGGAGAATTGAAGATCGCGAGGAGGCGGCACGGCGGCATGGAAATCAGGTGCATCGTCCCCGCGAAGCGATGAAGCCCCGGGACGGCGGAATCCAACGGCGCGGGATCATGGTGGTGGACGATCATCCGCTCTTCCGCAAAGGCGTGGTGCAGATGCTGAGCCAGGAACCAGATCTGGAGGTGCGCGCGGAAGCTGAGACGAGTCCGGCGGCGCTCGATTTGATGCGACGCACGCCAGTGGACCTGGCGATCGTCGACATCGGATTGCACGGGAGCACGAACGGAATCGAGCTGACCAAGTCAATCAAAGCGGAAAAGCCGGAGCTGCCGGTGCTGGTTCTCTCGATGCACGATGAAGCGCTTTACGCCGATCGCGCGTTGCGCGCCGGCGCGCGCGGTTACCTGATGAAACGCGAGGCGCTCGATTCCGTCATTACCGCGGTGCGCACGGTGCTTGACGGCGATATTTATGTGAGCCCAACGATGCAAAAACGGATGCTTGCCGAACACGTAGGTGCGGGAGGGCAGGCCCGTTCACCCGTGGAGAAACTGACCGACCGCGAGCTGGAAGTGTTGCAGCTTATCGGTGAAGGAAGCGAAGTGCGCGAAATCGCGGAGAAGCTACACGTGAGCGCGAAAACGGTGGAAGCGCACCGGGCGCACATCAAAGAGAAGCTGGATTTAAAGAACGCCCGGGAAGTGGCGCGCTTCGCCACCACCTGGGTGAACTCGCAGCGCTAGCCGCTGTAGCCGCTTCCCTGCGGGAAGCTACGTGTTTAGCGTCGCGCGAGCCGTCCACGTTTTACGCGGTCATCCCGAGCCTGCGCAGACGGCGAGGGATCTCACGGGTCTTCGGCTTGCGCTGAACGACGGATGGACTCGGCAGAGCAGGCGCGAGATCCCTCGGCGCGCTGCGCCAGCCTCGGGATGACAACTGAGGAGCATCCGAACGCCACCCGCGCCGCCGCAGGCGGCTACAGTTCATCGCTCGGCTCCCGCGGCGGGAGCTGCCCTTCAGTCCCTGCTCCCCGCCGCGGTCCGATTCCCCTTTGACTAAATCTTGTTTCGCTGCGCGCGCACGCTGCTCGAGAGTTTGCGCAACCCCAACTCGAGCCGCGTCTTTACCGTCCCAAGAGGGGTCTTGGTGTGCGCGGCGATCTCGCGATGACTCAGGCCGTTGAAAAACGAAAGCTTAAGCGCTTCGCGCTGAAAATCCGGCAGCCGGTTCATCTCCCGCTCGAGGAAATTTCGGATGTCCGACGCAGAGTTGTCTTCATATGTGCAGCTTTGCAGCCACGATCTGGGCTCTGTCTCCACGTAAACCTCAAACCGATCTTTCGCGCGCGAGTAAGCCGCACGCCGGCGAACACGGTCGATCGCGCGCCGCCGCGCGATGGTCGCGAGCCAACCGAGTGGCCTCCCGAGCGCCGCCGAGTAGCTGGCCGCTTCACGCCAGATTTGCAGAATACTTTCCTGCAATACGTCATCGGCTTCAGCATCGTCCTGGACGACCTGGTAGATTACCTTCTTCAGGGTTTTCGCGTGCCGCTGGTAAAGGGCGTTGATCGCAGATGGCTGCCGATCGGCGATGCTCTGCATGAGCGACTCATCGCTCGGCCGCTCAACAACGCGGAGTGGCTCCAGTGTGGGGGCGATCATCCGACTGCGGTTGTGACTGGGCGCTTCGCGCCGGCTGGTCGCTTCTCTTTTTCTGCACTCAAAACGCGTTCCCACTCCCGCCACGCCTTCTCGGAAATGAGCGGATTACCGGGATGAACCCATTCGCGCGGGGTGCTGGGGCAGCCTTCACTGGGACATCGCAAGCGCACCCGGCCCAGGGGGCTAACCGAGACTTCGACTTGCCGGCCGGAGAAGACCCTCTCGCAGAGGATGCAGGTTCTGCAATCGTCGAGCGAGACCCAGTGGTGCACCGGATCGCCTTTCCTGAGCGCGTCTAATCTGTCTTCGCTGGGGAGCGCTTTGCGGGCTGACATGCTCCAAGCTCAGGCGTTCTAAGCGGAGGCACAATTGGGCCACGCCCTAGCACGTTTATAAGGTAAATCCCTACAACTCAGCGCCATAACCCGCAGTCACTACTGCAGGCACGAATCCCGCCGAAATTGGGCCACGCACACGCCGGCTCCGTGCGCTAACCTCCCTGTCCCGCTCATGAATTTCCTCCGCTCGCTCGTTCAAAAGTTTACCGGAAAGCCGGTTGATTGGGATGAACTGGAAGAAGCGCTCATTCGAGCAGATCTCGGCGTGCCGATGAGCCTCCGGATTCTGGGCGCTCTTCAGGAGCGCGCCACGAGCGCTGCCATCACCGCGAACGATGTGGTCGAAGTCGCGCGCGAGGAGATCGCGCGTGTTCTGCCGATTGCGCCACCGCCGATCCGCCCCTTGCCCGCTGGCCCGAAGGTGGTCCTCGTCGTGGGCGTGAATGGCACCGGGAAGACGACTTCAGTTGCGAAGCTGGCGCATTATCTGAAGAGCAGGCGCCACACCGTCTTTCTCGCGGCGGCGGACACCTTTCGCGCGGCAGCCATCGAGCAGCTTGGGATCTGGGCGGAGCGAATTGGCGTCGAGATGATCCGCGGCCAATACAACGCCGACCCGGCGGCGCTTTGCTACGATGCCTACCAGGCGGCTGCGCGCCAGGATGTCGAGTTTTTGCTCTGCGATACGGCGGGACGGTTGCACACGAAAAGTAACCTGATGGCGGAGCTGGAGAAGGTGAAACGCAGCATCGCAAAGCAGGATGCGAAAGCGCCGCACGAGACGCTGCTCGTAGTGGATGCCACGACGGGTGGCAACGCCCTCGCGCAGGCGCGCGAGTTTCATCAAGCGATCGGACTCACCGGCCTGATCGTGACGAAGCTGGATGGCAGCGGCAAAGGCGGCGTGGTCATCGCGATTCAGGATGAGCTCGGAATCCCGACGCGCTTCGTCGGCACGGGGGAAAAGCTGGAGGATTTCGAGCCGTTCGATGGCGGCGAGTTCATCGCGAACATGGTCTAGGGCGAACAGGCGGGGAGCACGGCCGTCTCGGCTGTGCGCGAGCGGGCGTCACGCCCTGCTTATTTCTGCGCTCGTTGTTCGGCAGGCGAGACGAGCCAATGGACGACGCTGGCTCGACCTCGCGCCTAAAAACCTGAAGCAATAGAATGAGATGTCTCGACTTTGCTCGACATGACAAGAGACGCGCCTGGCCGCCGGACCCGCGCCGCGGTAGGTCGTAAGACTTCACGTTGATGCTCCGTATTCTCGGCTTCATCATCAGCTGCTCTTGCAGAGATTCTCGTGCTGCTAATTACCGGCTGTTTTTGTCATGCCGAATACCGCTTTTCGTCACTACCAGCGACGTTTTTGATATCAAACGCCCTTTTTGTCATGTCGAGCGAAGTCGAGACGTCTCATACTGTTCTTCAGTGGCTCGCGAGTACGATTTCTGGGTCTACATCATGACCAACAAGCACAAGTCTGTGCTCTACATCGGGATGACGAACAGCCTCTCGCGGCGGATCTACGAACATCGCTCCGGCGACATTGCGGGCTTCACAGCGACGTATCAATGCAAAAAGCTTCTATACTACGAGCACTACCGAAACGTGAACGAAGCAATCGCGCGTGAGACGCAACTGAAGAAATGGTCGCGCGCAAAGAAGGTTGCGCTAATCAATCGGTTGAACCCACGCTGGCTCGATCTCGGCCACGAAATCCTGGAGCAATAGAATGAGATGTCTCGACTTCGCTCGACATGACAGAAGAGGAAGTCGCTGCGTTACAGGATTGCTGCATGGAAATCTCGCCGCGTTTGCAGCACGGTAAGCAGG
>JBHENA010000016.1:0-270 GCA_046262275.1 Chthoniobacterales bacterium | reverse complement strand
ATACTCCAGCCGAACCGTGAACGAGCTGATCGCCGAATCGTTTCCGGTCTCCGCGGAGCTTGCGCTTTGGTCGATGCTGATCGCGCTCGGCTTTGGTTTGTCGGCGGGCGTGATCGCCTCGCTGCGCCCGAACTCGGCGAGCGATTACATCCCCAGCTCACTCGCGATGGCGGGAATCTCGATTCCTAATTTCGTCATCGGTCCCCTGCTCGTCCTGATCTTTGCCTTGAAACTGCAATGGGCGCGCGTCTCCGGCTGGGAAGACTGGCT
>JBHENA010000015.1:15583-24933 GCA_046262275.1 Chthoniobacterales bacterium | reverse complement strand
TGGCAAAGGCAAGCTGCACATCGCCAGCTTCACTCTAGCGGATGGCAACTTCGCGCCCTACCAGCGCACCATGACGTACGACGACCTAGGCCGCGTCGAAGATTAGACCGAGCGGATCGCGGCGAAGGATTACACCGTTACCGCCGGCTACGACGCGTATAACTGGCTGCAGACGATCACCTACCCGACCGGCACCTCCGTCAGCGTCATATTGCCGGTGAGCCCGAACGGGAACTGAGCATTTTCGGTTTTCGATTTTCGGTTTTCGATTCTAGAGTCCGCTTCCGGCTCCTGCGCCCAGTGCGCAGCTGCAGTCGGAGGTCCAGAACCAGAAATCCGAAGATGCCATGATCGTCACCACGAACCAACTCTACAAGGTCGCCTACAAGAAATTCGCCGTCGGCGCCTACAACATCAACAACCTGGAACAGACGATGGGCCTCTTTCGGGGCAACGTGCAGAGCAAAGCGCCCTTTATCATCCAGTTGTCCAAAGGAGCGCGCAGTTATACCGACAAACGGATGCTGGAGGCGATTATTCGGACCGCGGAGCAGATCTTTCCCGAAGCGATCTTCGCCGTCCACCTGGACCATGGTGACGAACAGACCTGCTACGACTGCATCGATTCGGGCTTTTACAGCTCGGTCATGATTGACGCCAGTCACGAGTCATTGGAGGAGAATATCGCCATCACCAGGCGGGTGGTGGATCGCGCGCACCCGAAAGGGATCAGCGTCGAGGCCGAGCTTGGGATGCTGGGCGGCGTCGAGGAGGACATCAAGGTGGACGAGGGCCATGCCTGCCTCACGAATCCGGATGAAGCGGTTGAATTCGTGAAACGCTCGGGCTGCGATTCGCTCGCCGCGGCCATCGGCACGAGCCACGGCGCCTACAAGTTCAAGGGGCAACAGTCACTGCGGTTTGATGTGATCGAGGCGATCTCCCAGAAAGTCCCCGGGATGCCGATCGTGATGCACGGCAGCTCGAGTGTTCCGATCGAGGAGGTCCAGCGCATCAATGCTGCCGGAGGAAAACTGGATCCAAGCGCACGCGGGGTGGCAGAGAAAGAGTATCTGCCGGCGGCGAAGCTTGGCGTCACGAAAGTAAACATCGACACTGACGGCCGCCTCGTCTGGACGCGGGTGCATCGAGAGTTTTTCCGGGATAAGCCCGCCGAGTTTGATTTCCGGCCCCCCGGCAAAATCTTCATGCAGGAATACGCGAACTTCATCGCGCACAAAAACGAGAAGCTCGGATCTGCGGGACAACTCGATGCCGTCCGAGCGAGCCTGTAGCGGCGGTCTATGACGACCGAATCGACGCAGCGAAATAGCGGCTATGGCCGAGCGCCCGCACCGAGGAGGCGTGAGCTCGGCCGTCGTAGACCCCCGCTACAGATGCTGTGACTTTCACGCTGCAAGAACTCGCCGCCATTTCCGGAGGCGAGCTGCTGGGCGATCCTGCGCAGGTAGTCACAGGAGCCGCGTCACTAGCGGAAGCGACCCCCGGCGAGGTGATGTTTTTCGCGAACCCGAAATACATGCCGCTGCTCCGAAAGACCCGCGCCTCGGCGGTATTCGTTCCCGCCGGCTTTGCGGAGGCGATCGCACCGGCGCAAATCCGCGTAGCCAATCCGGCAAAGGCGTTTGAGCAGGTCGTAATCCGTCTGGCGCCGGAGCCGGTTCGTTTCACACCCGGGATTCATCCCACAGCCGTTGTTGCTCCCACTGCGCGGCTGGGTGAGCGAGTCTCGCTCCAGCCGCATGTGGTGGTCGAGGCCGGTGCGACGGTCGGAGACGAAACCGTGATCGGAGCAAACAGCTACGTCGGTCACGAGACGAAGATCGGGCCCGAATGCATGATTTACCCTCACGTGACGATCCGGGAGCGGAGCGTCATCGGCGCGCGCGTCATTATTCATAGCGGAGCGGTCATTGGTGCGGACGGTTTCGGCTTCGAGATCGTGGAAGGCAGGCACGAAAAGATCCGCCAGAACGGGATCGTGCAGATCGACGACGATGTGGAGATCGGCGCCAACACCACAATCGACCGCGCGAGATTCGGCAGGACCTGGATCATGGAAGGCGCAAAAATCGACAACCTCGTGCAGGTGGCCCATAACGTGGTCGTCGGCAGACATTCCATCATCGCCGCACAGACAGGCATCGCCGGCAGCTCGCGGGTGGGCGATTACGTCATGATCGGCGGCCAGGTGGGTATCACCGGGCACGTCGAGGTCGGAGACCGGAACATCCTTGCGGCCAAGACAGGCGTTTCGAAGAACCTTCCGCCGGACGGCGGGACGTGGTGGAGCACCCCGGCGACTCCGCTCCGGGAAGTGAAAGAGCAGATCGCCTGGATTCACCGGCTGGGCAAGCTGTTCGCCCGGGTGAAAGAAATCGAAAAGAAGCTGGGGCTGTAAACGCGGGGAAGCACTGTCGCGATCACCTCGGGGGGATTGGGGACCTGAGCAGCCCGCTCTGGAGGGGCGTTTCGCTCTACGAACCCGACGGTCAGAAGACATGCCGACCAGGGCGAAAACGCGCGGCTGCGGCAAGTTGGCAAGGATAGTGCTTATAGTGGCTATAGAAATTACAAAGCCGCCATGAAAGTCCTTACCCGTGCCTCCGCCGAATTCCTCATCATTGACGACGATCCGGCCGTTACCAAGTTCCTCGTTACCTATCTGAAGCAAAAGGGGCACACCTGCGAAGCGCTCACAGAAGGCTTTCAGACCGCCGCCTGGCTCGAACACAACCAGTGCGATGTCATCGTGGTCGATCTCAACATGCCCAAAGTCGATGGAATTTCGCTTATTTCTTTCATTCGCGAGATGAGCCAGAAACTGCCGATCATCGTCTTCACCGGCGTGGGCTACGATGAGGACAGGATGCACTCCGCGTTGCGTGCCGGCGCGAACGGCTACGTCAGCAAGAATCTCCCCATCGAGCAGCTTTATTGCGTCCTCTCACGTGTCTTGGCAACTTGTCAGCAACGCGCGCGCCGGGAAGCGCTGGCTGCTCGTCCTGAGCACGCGCTTGCAGGCGCGGCTTAGGCTCGGCGCAAGAGGGCGAGAAGAGCGCCGTTGCTACAGCACCTGCCGGTCGGCGGGTCACCGTGTCCGCGCGTCGTCCAGCAGCCCGCGCAGCCCTTCCGCTGAAATGCACTCAGCGCCGCAAGCGCTTACGGTCTCCTGCTCGAAGTAGTCGCTCGTTGCGACCAGCAGCTTGAAACGTGGCGCGTATTTGCTCGCGAGGCGTTCCACGACTGCATCGGCTGTCTGCCCCGCGCGGGAATAGAATATCTGCACCTCACCAGGCTCAGCGCTTGTATCCAGCGCAGCCCCGGTTCCGTCGAAGACCACGATCACGCGCACACCGGTCCAATCCTGGTAATCGCGCAGTTTGCGAACGAGCGCATCCCGAGCCAGCGATGTGCGGCGTGCGTGCAGTTCCCGCAACTCCGGCCAGGCGAAAATGACGCTGTGGCCATCCACGATGAGATACTGCGGCTGCACCCCGCATCTATAAAAGCGCGCAGTGCACAATCAAGATGCTGCCAGTGCCGCTTTAGGCCCCGGTGCTCTTCCTTTTGACCCAGCGGTCGACAAGCTCTTCCAGAACATCGAGTGGCACGGGCCCATTCGTGAGCACGACATCGTGGAACTCCCGGATGTCGAACTTTGCGCCCAGTTCTTTTCTCGCTTTCTCGCGCAGGTCGAGAATCTTCAGCATCCCGATCTTGTAGGCAGTGGCCTGGCTGGGCGAGACGATGTAGCGATTGATAGCTTCCACGCAGTCCGCTGCGGCGTTCGGCGTGTTCTTGATCAGGTAATCGATCGCCTGCTGCCGCGTCCAACGCTTGTGATGCAAAGCGGTATCCACCACCAGGCGTCCCGCGCGCCAAAGTTCCATCGCGAGGCGGCCGAAATCTGAGTAGGGATCCTGATAGAAGCCCATTTCCTTCGGCACCAGCTCTGTGTAGAGACCCCAGCCTTCGGAATAGGCCGTATAGCGTGAGCCAAACTTCCGGAACTTCGGCACCCCGGTCAGCTCCTGTGCGATCGCGATCTGCATGTGGTGCCCCGGAATTCCCTCGTGATAGGCGAGCGCTTCCAGCTCGTAAGTGGGCGTCGATTTCATCTCCGCGAGGTTGACGTAGAACATTCCGGGCCGTGAACCGTCGGGCGCCGGCTGCTGGTAGAAGGCTTTGCCGGCCGATTTCTCACGAAACTTCTCGACCGCTTTGACCACGACGTCTGCTTTCGGCTTGGTCAGAAACAGCTCATCCAGCCGGCCGCGCATCGTGTCGATGATCTTCGTCGCGCGGCTGAGATACTCCGCCTTCCCCTCCTCGGCTTCGGGAAGATAAAAGCGCGGATCATCGCGCATGAATTTGAACATGGCCTGGAGATCGCCTTTGAATTTTACCTTTGCCATGATCTTGCGCATCTCGGCGTGGATGCGGGCGATTTCCTTCAACCCCAGTTCGTGGATTTCGTCCGCGGAGAGGCTCGTCGTGGTGGTGCGGCGCAGGGCGAATTCATAGAAGGTGCGGCCATCTGGAAATTTCCACGCGCCGCCTTCCACCGGGGCGATTTTTTCCTGCGCCTCGAGAAAGGCGATCAGCTTCTCGTAAGCAGGACGAAAGGATTGAAGCAGCGCCTTGTTCGCATCCGCCAGTAGCCGCTCGCGAGTCGGCTGATCCACGTCCTTTAGCGCGGTGACCTTCTTTGTGATATCCGCGAGCAACGTGCTCTCGGCGCTGCTGTCGTCGAATGGTCGGCCTTGCAGCACCTTGCGGCAGGCGTCCAGCACGAGCGGGAACACGAACTTTGGTGGCACGATCCCTTTGTTGGCGCGCGTTTGCAGATTTGCGATCACCTGCTCGGCCTGCTTCAAAACCCCATTCAGGCGTGCGATGTAGGCCTCCGCATCCTGCACCGAATCAATGCGATGGATGTTGATCAAAAACGTGGGCGTCTGCGCGTGCCAGCCAAACATTTGGTTCACGGGATAATTGTGGAAGCGATAACGGAAGCCCTCCGCGTTTTGCTGCACGTCGGCTTCAAATAAACGCCAGCTCAGTTGCGTCTGCGGATCAAGCGCGTCGAAATTGAAGTCCCGTTTCAAGGTCGCCAGGTTCTGGAGCGAGATAGCGAGATCGGCCGCGTTCGACGCGTCCGAGAGATCCTCCCATTTGTCGTAGTCGCTTTTGATCCCGAGCTGTGAGGCAAACTGCGGGTGCCGCGCGATGAATTCGTCGAAGTTTTTGTCGAAGAACTCGTTTACCCGTTTTGACTCGGCCGCGATTTCTTCCGGTGCGTAGGACTTCTCGCCAGCGGCGAGAACAAATGACAAGGGCAGAACGAGAAGTAAAACGAAAGCGAAGCAACGCGAGGTCATGGCTTAGAATAACGCGAGCAGCAGCGGTGTCGTCCCGAGCGGCGCCGGTTGGCCGGCTTGGGCTTAATCAACGATAGCCTTCTCCGCACCGAGCCCGGTATTCGCGCGGACAATGAGTTCGTCGAACATCGCTTCGGCGTTCGCCTCCCGTTGCAACAACGTTCCAAGCACCGCCCCGAGGAAGCCAAGCGGGATGCTGATGATTCCAGGATTACGCAGCGGGAAAAGCGGCGCACCGTGAATGATCGCCTTCGCGTCCAATCCCATAATGCTCGGGCTAATGATGATCAGCCCGATCGAGCTGACCAGCCCGACAGCGAGGCCCATGACGGCGCCGGTGGTATTGAAGCGACGCCAGAAGATGCTGAGGACGATGACAGGCAGATTGGCGCTCGCCGCAACCGCGAAGGCCAGCCCGACCAGGAAGGCGACATTGATGGCGCGCAATTGGATCGCGAGCAGAATCGCGACCGCCCCCACCACGAACGCGGTGATCCGGGCGACGCGCACTTCCTCGCCCGGCACGCGCTCGCGTCCGTGGTGGATCACGTTCGTGTAGAAATCGTGCGCAAAGCTTGTGCTCGCGCTGATCGTCAGCCCGGCGACGACGGCAAGAATGGTAGCGAAGGCAACCGCGCTGATAAAAGCGAAGAAAACCTCGCCCCCCAGGGCCTGCGCCAGCAGCGGCGCGCTCATGTTTTCGATGCTGATCTTTCCTGGGGTCAGAATGGTGGCGGCGCCGAACCCAAGAAAGGTCGTCATAATGTAGAACAGCCCGATGATCACCATCGCCCAAACCACGGAGTGCCGCGCCGTCTTCGCGTTTGGCACGGTGTAAAAGCGGACAAGAATGTGCGGCAATCCGGCGGTCCCAAAAACCAGCGCCAGCCCAAGTGAGATCAGGTCGATGCCGCCATACGGCGGCTTAAACAACAAGCCGGGCTGGAAAAAATTGCGCGTGATGGTAGCGCCGTCCGCGCCGCTCCAGCTTACGCGGCTGATCGCGTCGAAGAACGCGCCAAAGCTGAAGCCGAAGTGCCTCATCACAAGCACCGAGAGAAAGATAGACCCGCTCATCAACAGAACAGCCTTGATGATTTGCACCCAGGTCGTGGCCAGCATCCCGCCGAACACGACATAGACGATCATGAGCACGCCGACGCCGATTACCGCCGTCTCGTAGCTGATCCCGGGCAGGAGCAGCTTGACCAGCGCGCCCGCGCCCACCATCTGCGCGATCATGTAAAAGGTGGAGACCGTGAGTGTGCTGAGTGATGCCATGGCGCGGACTGGCCGCGGCTTCAGTCTATAGGCGAGCAGGTCAGCCATGGTGTATTTACCGGCATTGCGCAACGGCTCCGCCACCACGAGCAGCACGGTGAGATATGCCACCAGCCAGCCCACCGAATACATGAATCCGTCATAGCCGTTGAAGGCGATCATCCCGGCGATCCCGAGGAAGCTGGCCGCGCTCATGTAATCGCCCGCCACCGCGAGGCCATTCTGCCAGGCGGTGATCCGACGACCCGCGGCGAAGTATTGCAAGGCCCCTTGCGACCGTCGCGCGGCCCAGTAGGTGATCACAAGTGTGACCGCCACGAAGGCAAAAAACATCGCAAGCGCCGGCGTCATAAATCTTCTTACTTGTTCGTCTCAGAGGAAGGAGACTGCGACGAAGTGGCAGGTCTAATCACTTCCGCCGCCATGCGATCGAACCTGCTCGCTGCACGCACGTAAGCCGCCGCGATGATCCAGGCCATGAAGAACTGCGACAGCGCAAAGAGATAAGCAATGTTCATCTCGCCCCAGACCTTGCGCTGCATCACCTGCGGGTGATACGCGACGAGGTAGGGCAGCGCGAAGTAGTAAACGACAAAGAAAGTCGTCGCGGGAAGGATGAAGCGGCGCTTCGCCTTGAGCAGTTCTTTGAATCGAGGCGACGCGGCAAGCGCGCTCCAATCAGCAACCTCACGATCCTCCCGTGCGGTGCGCTCGTGAGCCGGCTTGGGCTCGGTCCGGGACGGGCGTGCGATATCCGTCTCAGCTCCCACCACAGGTGTCGGGTCTGCTGGATTGCTGCGCTCGTCGGACGGCATCGCGCCACACGATATAGAGCGAGGTGGTGGCTGCGCCAACCAAAAGTGCGCACTGCTCCTTGCAATGGCGGCTGAGTGTCAGTTGCGCGCTGCAGGAGGTAACGCGCGTATTTTCTCGCGCGGAATATCGTTGAAGGGGTTTGGCCACGCCCAGTAATCTGCTCCGCCTTGCGCCTGCAGATCATCTGTCGACTGTCGATTCTCTGGCCACTGCTGGCCAGCACTTCGCTTGCGGCCGATCCGCCGGTGCAGCTCTTGCTTCCTTCCCGTCAGCTCGAGCCGGCGAGCACCTTTGAAGTCCGTTTTGCCGCGGAAATGGTGCGGCCGGACCAAATTGGAAAACCTGCCGAGCCCTCCCCGCTCGTTATCGCGCCTGCCGTGCCCGGTCGTTTCGTCTGGTTGAGCACGCGCAGCGGCACATTTGCGCCCGACGGCGTGCTTCCGCTCGGCACAAAATTTACTATTTCGTTCCGGCCGGGCTTAAGAACCGCGGCCGGAAAAGAACTGCCGGCGAAGCTCCGCGAGACGGCGGAGACTCCGCCCTTTCGAGTGAAGGGCGCGAGCGCGGTCAATTACATCGACAAAGACAATGCCTCCGTTCTTCCGCGCTACCTTGTCCTGTTTAACGCAAATGTGAACGCGGCGGCCGCTGCGAAGTATTGCCGATTCGTGAATGCCGCCGGGATGCGGGTCGAGGCGCGGGTTGAGCAAGCGGAGGATCAACGCAAACGCGAGCGCGTCTTCCCGGTTTGGCAGAGCGACGATCGTTCCCTGCTCACCTGGGGAGAAAAACCAGGCGACGCCGCGCCCGAAGCGGAGGAGGAATCCGAAGGAGGCGAACCGCAGGAGACGGACTTGACGCGGAAAGCACCGCCGCCTCGGCACAACGTCCTCTTCGTCGCCGCCGCCAAACCCCTGCCGCCCGGAGCAGGCTGGCGGCTCGTGCTGGGGGCCGGTTTGCCTGCAGCCGACCGCAAGCTTGCTCTTCCAATCGCGAAAGAGGTGGAGATCGGAACCGTGCAGCCGTTCAACACGAAAAGCGTGGTGGCGGAGAGCAATCGCGTCGATGGGCGCCGCATTGTGCTCGAGTTCAATAAACAGCTCGCGGAGGACGTCACCGCCGAAACGGTCGGTAAGTGGATCAAAGTCGAACCGGCCCCGGCGAAGCTAAAGCCATCGGTCCAGGGTACCACCGTCACGATCAAAGGCGATTTCGCGCTTGATCGGCGGTACCGCGTTACCGTTGCGCAAGGTCTGCCGGCGCGGGAACCCGACGCCACCAAGATCTCTTCGAGCCATGAAGTCGCGTTCGAAAAGATCCAGCCGCGACTCTACTTCTCGGATTTTTCGACGCACCAATTCACGGGCGGCAGCAGACAGCTTCGTCTCGTGGCGGTGAACGTGCCGCGGCTGCGAGTTTCCGCGAAGCTCTTCACGGGCGAAGCCATTCCGGTGGCGGTTAAAGCCTACGACAAATACGAGGAGCCACCGCAGGATCTCGCGGATGAATCTTACAGCCGGGTCAATGTCGAGGAGCTTCCCGGTAAGGTAATTTGGGGGCAGGACTTCGCGCCCGACGGCGCGGTTGATGCGGATCAAACGATCTCCCTCAACTGGAATGAAATCATCGGCGCGCATCGAACCGGCGCGGTCTTGCTCACGGCCGAATCGGTTGATCCGCTCAGCCCCGAGGGCAAACGCGTCGGCACCCAGTCGCTCGTTCAGCTGACCGATCTTGGGGCCGTCTGGAAGCGCGATCCGGACGCGACATTTCTCCACGTTTTTTCTCTCGCCACCGGCAAGGGCGTTGCTGCGGCGCGCCTCCGGCTGCTCGACACAGATGGGAAGC
>JBHENA010000015.1:0-15573 GCA_046262275.1 Chthoniobacterales bacterium | reverse complement strand
GCGGTGGCGGACGCCGCAGGCGAAGCGCGGCTTCCGAAAGAGGACGCCGCGCGCTGGATCTTCGTGGAGACGGAAAGCGATTCGCACCTGATCGGAATCAATTCGGGCGAAAACTTGCTTCCGCTCTATCGCCTCGGCGTGACGGAGGAAAGCTCCGATTACGACGAGGAGGGACGCGACTCGAATACAATCTTCCTCTTCACGGAACGCGGCGTCTATAAGCCCGGCGACAAGCTTTTCCTGAAAGGCTACGCGCAGAACTTGCGCGACGATGAAGCGCGCATCCCGTCCGGCAAGCAGGTCACGCTCACCATCACCGACTCGAAGGAGCGCCAGATCTTTACCAGGGAAGTCACGCTTTCAGACTTCGGCTCCTTTGATCAGGAAATTATCGTGCCGCAAGGAACGCTGGGCAAATACCGGGTGCAGGCGCTGGGCGGAAAAGGCGAGCGGCTGGGCGGCTCCTGTTTTTTTCAGGTCCAGGAATACAAGCCCAACGCGTTCGAGATCTCCATTCCGCCGCCACCGACTACGATCGGCAGCACGCAGTTATCGCTACCCGTCACTGCAAAATATTTCATGGGCAAGCCGCTCTCGAAAGCGAGGCTCACCTGGTCGCTGGTGGCGCGCGACGAAGCTTTCGCGCCGGAAGGGCTTTCCGGTTTTTCATTCTGCAACACCATCTCCGATTTCCGGCTGAACCGCGCGCTTGATCGCCTCGCGCAGTACAACGCACAGGGCGAAATTGCGCTCGACGCGAACGGCATCGCCCAGGTCGCAACCCCGCTGCCGGTGAACCCGAAGGCGCCCCAGCCCCGGGCCGCGAAGCTCCTGTGCGAAGTCACAGACCTCAATCAGCAGACCGTCTCGGAGTCACGCGCTTTCGTGCAGCACAGCTCGGAATTCTATTTTGGAATCAAGCGTCTCGACGCGGTCGTGAAAGAAGGCGCACCGTTGCCAATCGAACTGATTGCCGTCAACCCGGAGGGCAAACCACTCGAGACACCGGTGCGTGCTGCGCTGCGCCTGACCCAGGTGAAATGGCAGACAAACCGCCTCGCCACCGCCGGCGAGACAAGCGAGTTCGAAAGCAAAGCGCAGCTACAGGTCGTTTGGGAAAAAGAGCTGACCACAGTGCCGCGTCTCGGAAACGATCGCAAACCTGCCACGGCGCGGCTCGAAGACGCTCTCGCCGGTAAACCGGGCGAGTATCTTCTGGAAGCGATCGGCAAAGACCGAAGCGGTCACGACGTTCTCACCTCGATCGTGTTCGAAGTCTCCGGCGAAGTGGAGGCGGATTGGAACTATCGGAATCCTTACGCGATCGACCTCGTCGCCGACAAAGACAGCTACGAGCCCGGACAGAACGCAACCGTGATGGTAAAGACGCCGATCGCGGGCGATGCGCTCGTCACGGTCGAGCGAGACCGTCTGATGCGCTCGTTCATTGTGCCGCTGACCGGCAATGCCCCTTCTGTGCAGGTTCCAATCACCGCGGCCGACGGGCCAAACGTCTTCGTCTCAGTGATGCTGCTGCGCGGTGCAAACGAGAGTCCGCGCAAATTAAAAGCGCCCGAGTATCGGATCGGCTATGCGAACCTAAAAGTCGCCCGTCCGAACGACAAACTAACCGTGCAGGTGAAGCCGACGAATCCCGCCGCGCAACCCGGACACGACGTGCAACTGGAAGCCGATGTAAAGGACGCGAACGGAAACCCAGCCGCCGGCGCGGAGCTGACTTTGTATGCCGTTGATGAAGGTGTCCTCAGTCTCACTGGCTACGTCACGCCGGATCCACTCGCGTTTTTTAATCGCCCTCGCGGTCTGAGCGTTTCCACCAGTCTCACCTTGCCGACCCTGCTTCGGGAAGACGCAGCGGAAGCAGACTTTGCGAACAAAGGCTACCTGGTGGGCGATGGTAAAGGCGGGCCGGCAATGCTGGACGGTTTCCGCAAAAATTTTATCGCCTGCCCATTTTGGAACGCCACTCTGCGCACCGACGCGCAGGGCCCCGCGCGCGCCGGGTTCAAGGCGCCCGATAGCCTCACGCGTTACCGGATCATCGCGGTCGCGGTGACGAAGCAGAGCCAGTTCGGCGTCGGCGAATCCGCGGTCGAGATCAACAAACCGGTCATGATTGAGTCCGCGATGCCGGCGTTCGCGAATGTGGGCGACAAACTCGTGCTTCGCGCGGTTGTTCATAACACGACGGACTTTGGAGGGCGGGGCGAGGTTTATCTCAAAGTGGATGAGACGGCGCGCGCTGCGGAAACGATCCGGCAGATCAGCCTCGCCGCGCATGAGTCCGTCCCGATCGATATTCCGATCGACGTGCTCGCGACCGGCACAGCGCAATGGAAGTGGGCGGTCAAGTTTGTCGCGACCGATGGAACGGCAGAGCTGTGGGATGCAGTCGAAGCGACTATCAAGCTCGGCCACCCCGCACCGCTCATCCGCCAGGTGGAAACACGGCGCGTGGAAGAGGAAAGCGGCGAGCTGCTGCGCATTTCTGATCCGCAGATCATGGATGGCAGCGGTGACGTAACTGTCAGCCTGAGCAACACGCGCATCGGCGAGCTGCGCGAATCGCTCAGGCAATTATTGCATTACCCCTACGGCTGCGTGGAGCAAACCACCTCCAGCATGCTGCCATGGCTGACCGTGCGCGATCTGCGCGGGACGCTGCCGGAGCTCGCGAGATCCGACGAGGAGATCGCGGAGGCTGTGAATGGCGGGATTCGTCTCCTGCTCACGATGCAGACGAGCGTTGGCGGGCTGAGCTATTGGCCGAAGGGGCGGGAGCCAATGTTGTGGGGGAGCGCCTATGGCGGCCTCGCCCTCGCGCTGGCCAAGAAACAGGGCTTCACCGTTCCCGAGGCAGAATACAAACGCCTCCTGAAATATCTGAGCGACCAACTGCGCGGGACCGCGACGGATGCCACCGGCTACGGCTTAACCGACCGGTGCCTTGCGGTTTATACTCTCGCGGTGGCCGGCATGGCCGAGCCTGCCTATCACGTTCTGCTTGCGCAAAAGCGGGCGAAACTCAGCGCGGAAGATCGCGCGCTGGTCGCCCTCGCAGTAATCGAGAGCAAAGGCCCCAGGCAGTTGATCGATCAGCTCCTGGCCGGCCCGAGCGTGGACGAGGCGTACATCGAGCAATGCTTTGGATCGATCGCGAGAGAGAACGCCCTCCATCTGCTCGCCTGGACACAACATCAGCCGCGCGCGCCGCGAGTCGATCAACTTGCGACCGAGCTTTTCGCGCGCCGTAGCAATGGCCATTGGAGCACGACACAAAGCAACGCCTGGTCGCTCCTCGCGCTCTCGTCGTATTTGCGCAACATCGAAACTGGATCGCGCGAATCCGCGGGCACCATCGCGTGGGGGGAAAGAAAAAAGCCGTTCGCCTTGAGCAATGCCTCACCGCTCGCGAGCGATGTTTTCCCGCTCGATCCCGCAATCGTTCGTACGCCGCTGACGATCACGAAAACCGGTGGCCAGGTATTCTCGGAAGTAACGGTCGCCGCCCGTTCCAAAGTGGTTGATCAACCGCGGCAGGATCAGGGTTACGCGGTTGCAAGGCGCTACGCGAAAATTGATGACAGCGGCCGCTTGTCGCCGGCAGACGATCTACGCGTCGGCGATCGGGTCCTCGTCACGTTGGGCGTCGAAACGCGCCGCCGCGGGACCTACCTGGCGCTCGAAGATCCCCTTCCGAGCCTGCTCGCGCCGATCAATCCGGCGTTTAAATCCCAGGAGGTCCTTGCGGGCGAATCGCTCGGCACGGAATGGATCAGCGATCATTCCGAGCTGCGGGAAGATCGCGCCGTCTTTTTTGTCGATGTGTTGAATCCCGGGCGTTACACGCTGCGATATCTTGCCCGCGTGGTCTCCGCTGGTGAGGTCGTCGCACCCGCAGCAAAGATCGAAGAGATGTATCATCCGGAGCGTTTCGGAACGACAGAAACGCTGCGCATGAAAGCGGCATCATTAGACTGAGGTGACCGAGGAAGGCGACCATGGTAGGGACGGTGCGCTGCGCCGTCCGAAAGGCGTGGCAGAGCGTTACGGCGACAGAACACGTCCCACGTGGCGACGCTGGTTGGACGCCGCAGCGCAGCGTCCCTACCTCGCCTGCTTTGGGCTCATCGTTGCTGCTGGGGCAGTCGCTTTTTGTCGCCTTCCAATCCCTCCAGCCCTCCTGCAGCCGCCGGCTCAAAGCATCACCCTACTCGACCGCCACGGCACGCCCCTGCGCGAAGCGCGCGTCGAGGAGCGTTTCAGTCGTGAGCTGGCGATTGCAGATGTGCCGCGGCATGTCATCAACGCTGTCCTGGCGGCGGAAGACAAACGGTTCTTTCGCCACCGCGGCGTAGACTGGCTGGCGACGGGACGCGCCCTTGCGAACGCGATCACACGCCGCCATGTTACTTCCGGCGCTTCCACGATCACCCAGCAGCTCGTGAAAATCTGCGAGCGGCGTCCGCGGACTCTCGGTACGAAGGTGATTGAAAGCGCGATTGCGCTCCGGCTCGAGCAACTCTGGTCAAAGGAGCAAATTCTCTGCGCTTATTTGAACCGGGTCGATTTCGGGAATCTCAACGTCGGTTTGTGCGCGGCAGCAGATTACTACTTCGGAAAGCCGGTTGCCGACCTAAGCGAAGCCGAGGCGGCTCTTCTCGCCGCCCTGCCACGGAATCCGCGGAAACTGAATCCGCACATTGCCTTAGAGAAGGCGCAGGTGCGGCAGCAGAGGATCTTGCGCCGGATGCATGAGACCGGCTGGCTGGATCTGAAGAGTTACGAGACCGCGCGCACGGAGCGGTTGCATTTGCGCGTGCCGCGGCGGCATTTTCGCGCGCCACACTTCACTGAATTGCTCCTGCAGGAGTCGCCGGAGATCACGGGACCGGAGGTGCGCACCACACTCGATCTGCCGTTGAACGAGGAGGTCGAGCGAATCCTGCGTAAACCTCTCGCACAACTGCGCGAACACAATGTGCACGACGGTGCAGCGGTTGTGATCGATACCACCAGCGGCGATGTCATCGCACTCGTCGGCTCTGCTGATTATTTCGCGCCTCTCAGCGGTCAGGTGAACGGGGCATGGGCGAAGCGCTCGGCGGGATCGACGCTGAAGCCGTTTACTTATCTCCTTGCGCTGGAGCGTGGCGCGACGCCGGCTACGATGGTGGCCGACGTGCGGACGAGCTTTCCGGCGAGTGACGGCTTTTATCGACCGGAAAATTACAACCGGCGCTGCTACGGGCCGGTGACTTATCGGACGGCACTCGCCAGCTCGTTGAATATTCCCGCTGTTAAGGTGCTGCTCGCGGGAGGCGGCCCGGCGGCATTGCACGGGCGGCTGCGCACCTGCGGTCTAACGACACTGGAGGAAGCTCCGGAGATTTACGGGCTCGGACTTACGCTCGGCAATTGCGAGGCGCGGCTCCTCGAACTGACGAATGCTTACGCCAGCCTCGCCCGGCTCGGAGTTTACCGGCCGTGGCGTGTCCTGGCCGATGCGCCCTCGTTTTCGCGCGCCTATTCGCGCCCGGAGCTGGTCTGGCAAATCGCAGATATCTTGAGCGATAACTCCGCGCGCACGCTCGCGTTCGGAATCAACTCTGCGCTCCGCTACCAATACCCGGTGGCGTGCAAGACAGGCACGAGCACCGATTTTCGAGATAACTGGGCGATCGGCTTCACACCGGAGTACACGGTCGGCGTTTGGGTGGGAAATTTCGATGGAGATCCGATGCACGAGGTCTCAGGCGTGACCGGCGCCGGGCCGATTCTGCACGGGATTTTCGATTATCTGCACGCGCAGAAGGGGACGAGCTGGTATCGGACGCCGCCGCAGATTATCGAGCGCTCGGTCCATCCGCTGACTGGCAAGCTGCTCGCAGACAGTGACGCGCGCGCTGTGCGCGAGAAGTTTGTTGCCGGCAACATCCCGCCTGCAGAATCGCCCGACGACTACGACATCGCGGGCAACGTGCGTTTGCCGCAGGAGTACTCGGAGTGGTTGGCGAGCGGGGAGAACTCCTTGCGCGGCCAGACGCGTGTCGCGCAGGCGAGTGAGCCGCTGCGAATCACCTCGCCGTTGGGCGGGAGCACCTATCTTATCGATCCTGATGTGCGAACGAGCGGGCGCATCCCGCTGGCCGCGTCGAGTGGCGGGAAGCTCCAGTGGGAAAGCGATTCGTTGCAATGCGTGCGCGAGGGCGAGACCAGCTTCGCGCTCGCGGTCGCGGGCGAGCATCGGCTTCGTGTAATCGAGGCCGAAACCGGCCGGCGCGCGGAAGTGCAGATCTCAGTAAAGTCGCTCTGATCGCGAGTAGCGGGGTTTATGTTTCGCGGCGAAGCCGCCTTGGAGTGCGCTGCGTCCGCGCAGCGCTTTCAACGCGGTCCCGCACCTCCCCGAGGCCTCGCGTGAGGAAAGCGGCGCGGGGACGCGCACGCACTCCAAAGCGGCTTCCGCCGCGAAAAGTTCGCGTCTGCTAAAGGGTGGCGAGATCGAGCGGCTGCATGCTGCGCGGTAGACCGAAGATTTCCCGGAGGACAATCGCATCGCGTAATCCGTCCGGCGCGGCCAAACGCGCGACCACGCTGCTGGGCGGCTTTTGCGGCCGTGGGAGGCTCACGTCCTCCGCCACAACCGCATCAATATCCCGCACTTCGAATTCCGCTGCGCCGCGCACCGCCGAGGCTTGTGCAGGTCGGGCGTCGGTCAGCAGGGTAGTTTCACGGGTCGGCAGTGGCAAGGGCGGCGGTGCAAAGGGGGTCGGCGCCACCGGAGCATGCACAACCGGCGGAGGCGGCGCGAGCGGAGGCAGGCCGCCGCCGGCTCGCGGTTTCGGAAATGGATCAACTGGAAAAATCTTTCGCTTCTCCGGAGCCGCTTTGGGTGCGATCTGCCGCGGCTGCACTTGCGGTGGCGGGCTCCCCGCGTTCGGCACCCCGAGCGCTTCGAGAAATTTGCGGATCCGTTCCTCTTCCGAGCCGGCAGGTGCAGGTTGCGCCGGCGCCCTGGTTTGCGAAGCCGGAGTCGGCGCACGCTTTGCCGCGTCCGCGTTCTTCTTGTTCTCAGCCGCCGCGGCAATCAATCGCAGCAAACCCACGATCACCACGATGATGATGAAGATGGTCTGTTCCATGGACGGCGAGCGGTTAAATCGTCTTCTCTAGGTCGTTCCGTCCGGCTGCTTCTTTTCCCCGCCGGCAATCGATTTTCGCATTGAGGTATCCGCCTCGACGTTTTTCATTCGGACGTAATCCATGATGCCGAGGTTGCCGGAGCGAAATGCATCCGCCATCGCATTTGGCACCTGCGCTTCGGCTTCCACCACTTTGGCGCGCATCTCCTGGGTTTTGGCGCGCATCTCCTGCTCGACCGCCACCGCCGCGGCACGCCGCACTTCGGCCTTCGCCTGCGCCACGCGCTTATCCGCATCTGCCTGCTCGGTCTGCAATTTCGCGCCGACGTTATCGCCGATATCGACGTCCGCGATATCGATGGAGAGAATCTCGAACGCAGTCCCGCTATCCAGCCCTTTCGCGAGCACGGTCTTCGAAATTCGGTCCGGATTCTCCAGCACGTCCTTGTAAGATGCGGCGGAGCCGATCGAGCTGACAATGCCCTCGCCGACGCGCGCGATGATCGTTTCTTCCGTCGCGCCGCCGACAAAGCGATCCAGGTGCGAACGCACTGTCACGCGCGCCTTCACCTTCACCCCAATCCCATCCTGCGCCACGCCATCGATCGTGTTGCGCCCCATCGCCACGTTCGGGCAATCGATTACTTTGGGATTGATGCTGGTGCGCACCGCTTCGAGGACGGTTTTACCGGTACCTTTGGTCGCGAGATCGATCGCGCAGGCCCGATTAAAATCGAGCGAGATGCCGGCTTTGTCGGCCGCGATCAAAGCGAGAATCACATGGGTCACGTCGCCGCCCGCCAGGTAGTGCGCTTCCAACGGGTCGGTGGGAATCTCGAGCCCCGCTTTTACGGCGGTGATGCGATTGTCCACGATGAGCCCGACGGGCACTTTGCGCAGACTCATTCCAAACATCTTGAACAATCCCACGGGAGCATTGGCGAGCCGCGCGCGGAGCCAGAAGTTGAAGAACCTGAAAATGATGATGCACAGGATGAAGGCAAAGAGCGCGATCACCGCTGCGCCGATGAGGTAGAGCGATTCCATAAGGCGCGAAATTACAGCCGCGCTGCAATCGCGAAAAGGCCAATCTCGGATGGGGTGGCCTCTGGCTGGGAGGGATGGTGCGCGGTGCGTGCCTCTTCAGCGTTGCACGAGCACGAACGCTCGGGTGATCCGCGCTACAATGGGATTGCAACGGTCTTGCCGCTCTGATGTTGTGCTTCGCACCGCTCTGCTATGGACGACCTGTTTGGCATCCGCGGGTTTGTCATCGACGCGCCGGAATTCGGGTCGCTCCGTGCCAGGCGTGACGGAGCATTAATCGTAGAACGCGGGCGGATCGCGGCCGTCGGCGACTATGCTGAGCTGCGGCGTTCCGAACGCGGCGCGAAGCTGCAGTGGAAAGATCGGGGAAGCGTCGCGGTTTTCCCTGGCTTGATCGATTGTCATACGCATCTGCCGCAGTATTCCGCCGTCGCGCGCGGCACGAGCGAGCTGCTTCCCTGGTTGCGGGAACACATTTTTCCCGTCGAGCGCGATTTCACCGGCCAGAGGGCAAGAGAGGAAGCGCCGCAGTTTTTCCACGAGCTGGCGCGGCATGGAACCACCACCGCGATGGTCTACGCCGCGATCTACGAGGATAGCTGCGACGTCGGCTTCGAAGCGGCGGAACGCAGCGGGCTCCGCGTGATCCTCGGGAAAATGATGATGGACCTCGGCTCCTACGGCACGCTCCAGCCAAAGAAAATTCTCTCCGTCTCCCTTCTCGAGAGCGAACGGCTCTGCCGCAAGTGGCACCACGCAGCGGCGGGCCGGCTGGAATATGCCTTCAGCCCTCGTTTTGCGGTCACCTGCTCGGAAAAGCTCATGCGCAACGCGGCTGAGCTTGCGGTCAAATACGGTGCGTATCTGCAGACCCACCTCGCGGAAAACCGGGAGGAGATTGAAAAGGTGCACCATCTTTACATGTCGGCGCGCGATTACACCGACGTCTACGACAAATGCGGATTGCTGACGCCCAGGACGATGCTTGGCCACGGGATTCATCTTAGCGAACGCGAGATGAACGCGATCGCGGCAGCCAAAGCGGCTATCGCGCACTGCCCGACCTCGAATCTCTTTCTCGGGAGCGGATTGATCAAACTGGATCAGCTGCTCCGGGCGGGCATTCCCGTTGGTCTGGGGTCCGATGTGGCCGCGGGGCCGGAGCTCAACATGTGGCAGGTCATGCGTGCGGCGATCGCAGTGCAAAAGGCGCGCGCTTTTCATGACAAAAGCGTTCCGGTTTTGCGGCCTGCGGAAGCTTTTTACCTGGCGACCGCCGGCGGGGCGCGCGCGCTGGGGAAATCCGGCGCGATCGGAACCTTGGAGGTCGGGAAGGAAGCGGATCTGATCGTGATCGATGTCGCGGCCTTGATGCCGTACCCGACCCGCGCGCGCGTGCCGGAGCTCAGCAAGGAGGATGTTGTCGCGCTCTGCGTTTACCGCGGCGGTCCACACGCGACTTTGGAGACCTACGTGCGGGGCCGGTGCATTTATCGGCGCGCGTCGGCGGAAGTGAGCGCATGAGCGGCGCGACTCCTGATCCGATCGCGGTGGCGCTGGCCGAAGATATCGGAGCCGGTGATGTGACGACGGAGTTTTTCGTTTCGCCTGCGTCGCAAGCGTTTGGCCGGATCGTGGCGCGGGAGCGCGCAATCGTCGCCGGAACGGAAACGGCGGCCGAAGTTTTCCGCCGAGTCGATCCGAAGCTGCACCTCCAGGTTCTTCAAGCGGACGGCTCGTCACTGCTTGGTGGTGAGACGATTCTGGAAATCCGCGGTGCAGCGAGGTCGATCCTAACCGCGGAACGCGTGGCGCTAAATTTTTTGCAACGGCCCAGCGGGATCGCCACCCTTACGCGGCAATTCGTGGAAGGTATCGGCAAGACGCGCGCGAAAATTCTCGATACGCGCAAAACAACGCCTGGGCTGCGTGCGCTGGAGAAAGCGGCTGTCCTCGCGGGCGGCGGCGAGAATCACCGCTTCGGCCTCTACGACATGGTACTGGCAAAAGATAATCATCTTCTGGCGAGCACCGGATTTTCTGCCGTGGCGGCCGCCATCCAGCGCATACGGCGTGAGCGCCCCGGAGTGCGCGTCGAACTCGAAGCAGATCACCTCGACCAGGTGCGGGCTTTTCTCGAGATGGATGGAGTCGACATTATTTTGCTCGATAACATGAACCCGGCCGAGATGCGGGAGGCGGTCGCGCTGGGCAAAAACAAAGGTGTGAAGTTCGAAGCGAGCGGCGGCGTTACCTTGAAGAACATCCGGCAGATCGCAGGAACTGGGGTTGACTACATCTCGGTGGGAGCGCTCACCCACTCGGCGCGCGCAGTTGATCTGTCGCTGGAACTGACGCATGCCGCAGGGTGAGGTGCTCGATGCGGCCGTCATCCGCGCCGGCCTGGGTAAGCAGCGTCTCGGAAATCGGATCGTGGTGCTGGAAGAGACGACCTCGACCAACGATGCGGTCGCGCAAATGGCCGCGGAGAGCGAGGAAGGGCTCGTCGTCATCGCCGAGCATCAGACCGCGGGACGCGGGCAATACGGTCGCCGCTGGGAATCCGCCGCCCGGAAAGGCCTTTGGCTTTCCCTTCTTATGCGGCCGAAGATCGCAGTTGCGGAATCAGGGCGTATCACGGATTTGCTCGTGCGTGCCATTGCTGCCAGCCTTGAGGAGCAGTTCGGGATCAGCTCGTCAATTAAACCGCCGAATGACGTTTACGCCGCCGGCCGCAAAATAGCGGGCGTTCTCGTGGAAATGCGCGTGGAGGCGAGCGGCAGCTACTGCGCGATCGGGGGGATGGGCTTGAACGTGAACCATGCGCTCGAAGATTTTCCAGCCGAGCTGCGCGATAGCGCTACGTCGGTTGCGATCATTACCGGCCGCACGGTAGACCGTGGTGCGATTGCAATTGCGCTCCTACGCCAGCTCGACCGGCGATATCAACGGTTTCACATGACTCTCTAGCCGCCTGGCTACAGCTGGACCTCCCGCAATGCGCGCAACTTTTTGCGCGCGCGCCCGGAATCGATCTGCTCGGCGGGCGATTGCATCCGTTAGGCTGGCGCCAGGTGCGCGTTCATGCCCGCCAGCCACGCGCGATAAAGCTGGGGCGAGATCTCGGAGGGCTTGATCTCACTACGCCCGCCCCAGAAAACATTCGTGTAAGAGACAGGGATGCCACAGGCCGAAAGGTGCTCGTCGATGGCGCGTTTATGATCCAGGAGCAGCTGCCTGTCGGTCCCGTGCGCAACCGCCATGATGTTGACGTTCTTGAATTCCGGCCCCGCTTCCCGCCAGTAGCAGTGCGTCAGGATGTGGTGCCGCCCGACTTCGCCGCCAGCCTCCATCTCGCGGCCCTCAGGCACGGCCCAATGGAAGAGCGCGTTGAAGCGCGTGACGCGCACCCCACTCGCGGACGGTTTCACATGTTCCAGGAATGTGGAGAAACGGCCCACGACCTTCCGTGCGTTCAGTTCCTCCGCGACGCGGTAGAACTCGTCCGCTGTCACTTGCGCTTCGGCGGCGCGTGACAGCCAGGGTGATGGCTTGATCTCGTCCGGCGCGAATTCACGTTTTAACGGGAGCAGAACCTGCCACTCGCGATCGCTCAGCTGCGCCGCGTGCACCGGAGCCATCCGCGCCGGCGCTTCCGCCTTGCTGCCCGGTGCGATTGTTCTTCGCCGCACGTGGCCGACACCGAGCGTGAAGATGCCCTTCGCCGGCATAAGACGGAAATGATCAGCACCCACCTTTTCCGCCAGCAACTCTCCGTGCCGTTGCAACGAAAAGCCGTGCGGCACCTTCACGGTGGTCCAGAGCTTGTACTCCGAGCCCGCGGTGACGGTGTCGGTGGAGCGCAGCACGACGTGTCCGGAGAAGGGATCATGTTCAAACATGAATTCGAACGCCGCATCGATTCGTTCCGGCGCCACTTTCCAGGCGACGAGTGCGCCCTCGGCGAGGTTCGTCGCGAGCAACGTCTGCCGTACCCGGCGCACGGTTCCGGCGCGCAGCATCGCCGCGATCCGCGCCATCACCACATCCACGGGAACGCCCGAGCGGCGCGCGATTTCTTCGAAGGGTTCGCGCACAAACCCATCGATCTTGTCCTCCGAGATGGCGAGGATCTTCGCGTTAACGGGGTCGTGGTGCTCGACCGGTATCATGCTGTCTGTAATTAGCCGTCGCGCATCGCGCTTGTCCAACCAGCCGCCGCCTCGTGATTCGACTGGCTAAACGGCGCGCCGCGCTTTAGTGCGGAGCGGCATGTTGAAGGCGATCTTTTTCGATGCCGCTGGGACGCTGTTTTATCTGCCGAAAGGCGTGGGATACCACTACGCGCTGGTCGGCAATCGAATGGGGTTGGCGCTGGACCCCGGTGCGCTGGATCTCGCTTTCAAAAGGACATGGAACGCTATGCCGGCCCGCCTAACGACCGGTTCGCCGCGGGATGACGATGATAAAAGCTGGTGGCGCGAACTGGTCGATCGCGTCTTCGATCTCGTGGCACCGGAGACTCGAGAGCTGGATCGCGATGCGTTCTTCGAGGTCGCCTACGAACATTTCGCAGAAGCCGGGGTGTGGGAGCTGTTCCCCGAAACTTTCGACGTTCTGCGAACTCTGCATCCGCGCTTCAATTTGTCCGTGATCTCGAATTTCGACGGCCGCTTGCGGATGATTCTGGAGCAGCTCGGCATCTCGAAGTTCTTCGCCCAGCTGGTGATCTCGAGCGAAATCGGGGCCGACAAACCGGACCCGCTCATTTTTCAGCGCGCGCTCGAACTAGCCGGCGTATCGGCGAGCGAAGCGCTCTACGTTGGCGACGATCCCGTCCACGACTGGGAAGGAGCCGCCGCGGCTGGGCTACCGGCGTTCAGATTGGAGCGGCCGAGAAATACCCTACGCGATCTGCTGGCCGCTTGCGCCTCGTTCTGAACTGGACTAAAACGGAGACTCCCGCCGGGGTTGGTAGCTCAATGGTAGAGCAGCCCCGAACGCTTTCGGGGTTGGTTGTCTTCGCGACCTCTGCTATTGCAAATCGCAAGACAAAACGGGTTGGTAGCTCAATGGTAGAGCAGCGCCCTTTTAAGGCGTTGGTTCTGGGTTCGAGTCCCAGCCAACCCAGCTCAGACCTCTGCGATGGCTTGGGTGTATATCCTTCGAGGCCCATCCGGTCGGCATTACATCGGCTCTACAAAAAACCTCCAGCGGCGAATCCTGGAGCACCAACATGGAGGAACGCACACCACCCGACGCTTCGGGTCGGACCTGACGCTGATTGCCAGCAAACAGGTTTCTTCCATCACCGCCGCGCGACAACTCGAACGAGAACTGAAGCGCAAGAAAAATCCTAACCTCGCCATCTACACACTCTCAAGGCCGCACTAGATCAAGAGCAGCCCCGAAGTCCTTCGGGGTTGGTTCTGGGTTCGAGTCCCAGCCAACCCACGCCGCTTCTCGCGCGAAAGTTCTGCTTTTTTCTGTCCTTTTTCCCGGTGTTTCGCCGCTTTACCAGATGTATGATAATAGTTCCTGTCCGGCTCCGGCTGGTTTTCACGACCTGGCTCTTACTCGGGGCCACGTTGGCTGACGCTGAGATCTTGTACGTTCGGCCCCAGGGGACCGGCGCCTCGCAGGTCGGCCGGTTACGCAGCGTGAACGCCAATGGCACCAACGATCGGGCCATTCCGCTGCCGTTTCCGAGTCTGTTACTGCCAACCTGGTCCCATGACGGCGCACGCTTTGCGCTCACGGGCGTGGACCCGCAACGGCCAGGCCAGGTTACGCTAAACGCCTTTGTGGTTAACCCCGTGACCGGCGCGTACCAAAACGTGACCAAGTTCCGCGACAAGGTCACTGAAGAGGAGTACAACTACGTCTACGCGCTCTACAAGGCGTTTTCTCCCGACCGAAAGCTGATGGCGGTAAACTCCGTTTACCGCTCCGGCACGGACGAGGCGCACGAGACCGGCACGCCCGCGCTGCAGATCTTTGCCACGAATGGAGGCGACGACTCCCTCGCACTGGTGCATGTCGGGAGCATCCGTGACAACGTGCACCACGACGGCGAGGGTGTCGACTGGTCGCCGAACGCGAACATCATCGTCGCGCCAGTAAAATGGGATGCCCCGCTGGAAAGCGGCGGCGCCGGGAAAGGCGAGGCGACGGCACTTGTCCTGGCGCAGCCTGTTACGGATGGCGGTAACGCGCGACAATTGACCTTTCCGCGCGCCGATCACATCGATAACGGGCCGTTCGGCGAGCATATCCTCTGGGCGGAGCAGGATTATGCGCCCAAGTTTTCGCCCGGCGGAAAGCTCGTCGCCTACGTCCGCTCGTACCAGGCGGTTTCAAGTCAGCGCGGGACACCGGATGCGAACATCGAATCGCTCCGCATCGTGAACATCAAAACTGGCAGAGACGTCAAAGTGAAGCAATTCAAGCCCGGGCGATACATCACCGCGATCGACTGGTCGCCGGACGGCACCAAGCTCGTGTTCGATCTCGGCCAGCAGGCCACGACACCCGAAGGTGCTTTCCTCCAGGGAGTGCAACCGGAGACCGACCGATTGTTCATCATTAACACCGATGGCACTGGGCTTCGCCAGCTGCGTGGCGCGCCCTCGGGGACACCTGCGTGGCGGCCGGTTAACGTGGCCGCTTTCAGCAACTTTGTGGAGGCGGCGGCTGGCCCAATCACTTGCGAGACGATCACGAGACTCGCGACGGTTCCGGCCACAAATGTCTCTTCGGAACGGTAGTTTTTCAGAGCAGGCCCGAAGGCCGCCGGCTTTGGTTCTCGCTTCGCGCTCGTCAGGCCGACATCTGCTTGCCCGGCAGATCAGAATCGGAAGTAGATGAACGGCACGTCGATGTCCGTGCGTGAGAAGAGCTCGATAACGAGCAGCCCCAGCGCGACGGCGGAGGAGACCTTCAGTGTGCCCGCGATTCCCTGACCCGTGCTCAACCAGTGCTGCAGCCGGCGACCGCGGTCCATTAGCAGCCATAGGAAGGTTATCCCCAGCAGAATCGGCATCTCCGACGGGATCGCCGTCTTCCACCGCACATCTCCGGCAAACATTTCGGCGAACACGTGCACCGCGGTCGGGAATTCGGCTACGCGGAACATGACCCAGCCCAGCGTGATTAACAGGAAAGTCAGCGCGACCGAGGCGCCGTTCGCGATTGGGCCAGCTTCCCGCTCTCCGCGCCAGGCGCGCCAGGCGCGGTGCAACACCAGCAGCACGCCATGGTAGAGGCCCCAGAATAGGAAATTCCAACTCGCCCCGTGCCACAGACCACCGAGCCCCATCGTTATGAGCAGGTTTCGGCAGGTTCGCGCCGGCCCGTCCCGGCT
>JBHENA010000014.1:10054-26331 GCA_046262275.1 Chthoniobacterales bacterium | reverse complement strand
GTGCGCGCGTAATAGGCCCATTGGACGGTCACCAGCGCGATGACGATCTTGTCCACGCCCTGGCCGAGCACCGCCAGCAGGCGGCAGGGCTCGGCGCGATTCACTTCCTCGAGAAGCCGTTCCCGCATAGTGATTTCGTAGATCTCGTGGGTGCGCTGCTTCAGCCAGCCGGAGAGGAGCAAGGCGAGAAATTCCAGGGAACGCTGAGCGATCTCCACATTGCCGATATCATCCAGCTGAAGTGCATGAGCGGCACCACTTCAGTGCTTGAGTTCACCGGGCCACGCGGCGGGAAAGCACGCGTCTTCTTCGAGAATGGCCACATCCGGCATGCGACCGCGCCGGGCAAAGAAGGCGTGGAAGCGTTCAACGAGATTGTGAATTGGAAGGGCGGCATGATCTCCGAAGTCGCCGGCGCCGGCGAGAGCCCGCGCACGATCGATCTCGACTGGCAAGTCCTGCTCCTGGAAGCGGTGCGGAAGATCGACGAAAGCCGCAGCGCACGTCTGGCCAGCGAAGAATCCGCGGGAAGCGGCGTCCCTACGAAACGCAGAATCGTGGTAATCGACGATAGCCCGATGCTGCTGAATTTTGTGAAGGATACGTTAGCCGAAGCGGATTACGACGTTGTTGCAGCCGGGACCGCCGAAGAGGGCCTGCGCGCCGCGGCCGCGGAAGTGCCGGACCTGATCCTGCTCGATTACGTGCTCCCGGATATGAAGGGCGACGAAGTGCTCCGACGGCTCTTGGACGATTCCGCCACAGCCAAGGTGCCGGTGGTTTACATGTCCGGCTTCGGGGCGGACCTACCGTCGGAGGCGAGCGCGAATTCGAACGTGGTCGGGTCGCTGAACAAGCCGTTTACATCCGAGTTGTTGCTCAAAACTGTGGATACGTACATGCCAAAAGAAACTGTTGAACCCAAGGCGGCGAGCGCCGCTGCGCAACCGGCCGAAAGCGGATGGGCTCGCCCGGAGAACACCGAGGCAGCGGCGGAAGGCTCCGCAGAATTCTCGACCGCGGACGCTCCAGCCCTGGAAGGTAGCGCTGTAACGATGCAAACCGCGCCAGACGCCGAAAGCGGAACCCTCGAAGCTGCGGCGGGCGGTGAATCCGATGCCTGGTGGAGTGCGCCCGCACGCGTCGCCGCGCCGTGGCCCGAAACGACAGGGGCAGGACCGGCCGGTGCGGGAACCGGTTCCCAAATCGAGACACAACCAGCCTTTGGCACGACCGCTACTGCAGAAAGCTTCGGCGACACCGGCGGCGCCTATTTCTGCGGCGACACGAGCTTCTTCTCGCTCAACTGGGCGCTGCACACGATCGCAAAGCAAAAGTTGACCGGCACGCTGCGGGCGTTCTGGACAAGCGCGCCGGTGGAATTGCTGGCGCGCGACGGTCAAATCCTTCTGGCGACGATTCGCGATCCGGAGCTTTACTGCCCCGAGGCGCCGATCACTCTCGTCAATATCGACGAAGAACGAACGATTGAAGCGCGCCGGCAACAGCGCGAAACGGGACGGCCGTTGTTCATCACGCTGGCGCAGGAAGGCTTGATTCTACGTGAGCCGGCGATGCAACTGGTGCAGCATTACGGGCAGAAACTTTTCGCGCAGCTTTGGACCGCGCCGCGGGTGCGCATCATGTTCGACCAAAGCGCTCAACTGCCGGACTACGCGCAGGACGTGCCGCCGGAAGAGGACATCGACCACTGGGCGCTCAGCACGCTGCGCTTCATTCAGTTCACCGAGCTTGGGACTCGCGCGGATTACGATCCTGCCTCCATCCCCGCTTATACGCGGGATGGGTTCGAGCGTGTGCAACGTCTGCGGCTGACGGTCGCCGAGGCGCAATTCGCCTCTCAATTCAACGGCGTGCGTTCAATTGCGCAGATCGCCAAGAACCTCCGGCTCGACCAGAAATTCGCGCGGCTGACTTTGTTCCGTTTCCTCGCGCTCGAGATCGTTGAGTGCTGGCCGCCCGCTGCCGTCGGTCCGAAGTCGGAAAAGCGGGGCGTGTTCGGAAGGATGTTCGGCGACTAGTCTCCGCGCGGGACTCGCCGAGACATGGCCTCAAAAACGCAGAGCTCCCCTTCGGAAGAGCCGTCCAATATTGTCGCTCTTCCGGCTGCCGAGGGCGGCCGCGCCGCCTCCCAGTTTTCCGCGCCGCAAAATTTCATCAATCGCGAGCTAAGCTGGCTCGAGTTTAACCGGCGCGTCCTGGAAGAAGCGCAGGATCCAACGCAGCCGCTCATCGAGCGGGTGAAATTCCTCACCATCTTCAGCTCGAATCTGGATGAGTTCTTCGAAATTCGCGTCGCCGGGATCAAGCAGCAGATCGAGAGCGAGACGAGCGATGTGGGGCCGGATGGAATGACGCCGACCGAGATCTTCAACGGCATCCAACGCAACGCGCACGAGATGGTCGAGACGCAATATGCCTTGTGGCGCGATGAGCTGATCCCGTTACTGGCGAAGAATGGCATTCGGATTCACGACGTCGCGCAACTGAACGCCAAACGCGCGGCATGGGCGCGCCGTTATTTTCAGGAAGAAGTTTTTCCGATGCTCACGCCGCTGGCGGTGGACGCGAGCCATCCCTTTCCGCAGCTCCTGAACAAGAGCCACAACCTTCTGGTGCGCGCGCGCGCCGAACGCGGCGGCGAGTTCCTCCACGCAATCGTGCAGGTGCCACGTGTTCTGCCTCGCCTGATTTTAATGCCGCGCGGGACGGCAGATGATGAACCGTGGGATTACATTTACCTCGCCGGCCTGATCAAACATAACATCGCGGACCTGTTTCCCGGCATGATCCTGGAGGGCGTCCACGCCTTTCGCGTGACGCGAAACAGCGACCTCTATATCGACGAAGAAGAAGCGGAGAACCTTCTGCGCAGCATCGAGCAGGAACTGCGGAGATCGAGCCGGGGCGACGCGGTCCGGCTGGAGGTGGAAGCTGATTGTCCGAAAGAGTTTATCGAGCTGCTGCTCGAGTTTTTCGATCTCGGCGAGGCCGACCTCTACAAGCTCGATGGTCCGCTCACCATGACGCACCTGGCGCCACTGGTCGCAAACGATGCCTTTGCCAAATCGAAGGACCGCGTTTTTCACCCGGCGCGGAACCCGGCGTTGCCGCCGCACGCGAACATCTTCGATGTGATGCGCAAACAGGATGTGCTGCTGCATCATCCATACGAAAGTTACGACCCGATCGTCGAGCTGATTGAGAGCGCGGCGCAGGACCCGCAGGTGCTTGCCCTCAAGATCACCCTTTACCGCACGAGTGGCGATTCGCCTATCGTGGCAGCGTTGATCGAGGCGGCCAACGCGGGCAAGCAAGTCACCGCGCTGGTGGAGCTGCGCGCCCGTTTCGATGAAGCGGCCAACATCCAGTGGGCGCGCCGGTTGGAAGACGCCGGCGCTCATGTCGTCTATGGCGTGGTGGGTTTGAAAACCCATTGCAAAGCGCTCCTGGTCGTCCGCCGCGACACGGATCGTCTGCGACATTACGTGCATCTCGGGACCGGCAATTATCATCCGCGGACGGCGCGCAGTTACACCGACTTCAGCCTCCTGACGACCAATCCCAAGCTGACCGAAGAGGTGGCGATCGTCTTTAATACGCTCACCGGGCTGGCCAGCTTCCCAGGGCTGAAAAGTCTGCTCGTGGCGCCGTTCGATTTGAGCAAGCGGCTAATCGGCCTCATCGAGCGGGAGCGCGATCACGCCGCAGCTGGCAAAGCAGCGCGCATCATCGTGAAACTAAACGCGCTCGTCGATCAGGAGATCATCGAGAAGCTCTACGAGGCGTCGTGCGCCGGTGTGAAGATCGACCTCGTCGTTCGAGGAATTTGTTGCCTCCGTCCCAGGGTCCGTCGCCTGAGCGAAAACATTCGCGTTGTGAGCATCGTGGGACGTTTTTTGGAGCACAGCCGGATTTTTTATTTCGAAAACAACGGCAAGCCCGATCTGTTTCTGTCCAGCGCGGATTGGATGCCGCGAAACTTCCTGCGCCGGGTGGAAGTGGCGTTTCCCGTGCAGGATCCCGTTTTGCGCGCAGAGCTCATGGACGAAGTGCTGCCGCGCTTTCTGCACGATTGCGTGAAGGCTCGCGAGCTGCAATCCGATGGGACCTACGTGCGCCTGAAGCGCGAGCAGGGACAGCGCGCCACGCAGGCCCAGTTGCATTTCCGCGAGCGTTCTCGCGGCCAGGCCCGGAAACTCGCTGAATCAAAAAAGGCTCCGACCATCAAGCTCACACCAATCGTCGTCCCGCGGAAGGAGCGTGCATGAAAAAGGTGCTGGTTGTGGACATCGGCGGCACACACGTGAAGCTGATGATTTCACGCGGCGAAAAACGGAAGTTTGATTCCGGCAAAAAGTTGAGCCCCAAACAACTCGTCGGGGAGATCAAGGAAGCGACCGAGGACTGGACGTTTGACGCGGTCGCGCTGGGGTTCCCTTCCACAATCGCAAATGGGCGGATCACAAAAGAGCCGAAGCATCTCGCGCCGGGCTGGCTCGGCTGCGATCTGAAGAAGGCATTAGGGAAACCGACGCGGGTGATCAACGATGCCGCGATGCAGGCGCTCGGCAGTTATCACGGCGGACGCATGCTCTTTCTCGGATTGGGCACGGGCCTCGGCTCCACCTTGGTTTGGGACAGGAACGTCCTCCCTCTCGAATTGGGCGATCTGCCTTACGGCGATGGCAGCACGATCGAAGATCATGTGGGAAAGCGCGGCCTTGAACGTCTCGGCCGAAAAAAGTGGAAGCGCGAAGTCGCCGCGGCCGTCGCGCAACTGAAACTTGCCTTTATCACGGAATACGTCGTGCTCGGCGGCGGCAATGCGAAGAAGCTCGACCGCTTACCTGACGGAGTAGAACTGGGCCACAACCGCAATGCATATCTCGGTGGCTGCCGCCTCTGGCAGACGGACCCGCGCACGCGCCGCAGCAAGTGGAAGGTGATTTCGTAGAAGTGGTCCAGATCGGTGACGCAGCGATATCGCGGTAACTCGGGTCGTCTGCGAAAAGCCTTGCTGTAGCAACGGCGCTGTGTCGCCGTTCAGTCCGTGCTCGCGCTCGCAGATGCCACGTAGCGCCTCGACGCAGCGAGGCGGCTACAGCAGGCGATCCGTCACGGCACCGTTTCGCGCTGCGGCATGAACATCGTGAGACATTTGCATGCGCCGCCGGCTTTCAGGAATTCGCTCATCGGCAGCGGATGGCAGGTGTAGCCACGGTCGCGCAACTTCCCGAGCAGCTCAGGCGCCCCTTCCGGCATCACGATATCGTGATCGAGCACGACTGCGTTGCAGCAGAAAACGCCGGCTTCTTCCTCCGAAACATCGATCAGATTCGGAACGCGATCGCGGATCGCCCGCTGGCCGTATTCATCAAAGGCTGCCGGGAACCACATCGCGCTGCCATCGCTTAGCGGACAAAAGCAAGTATCGATGTGATAGAAACGCGGATCGACCAGCTCGACGGAGATGACGAGACAGCCCAACATCTCCGCGACCGCCCGGTGTGAGTTGATGTCGGTGCGGAATTTGTAGCCGCAGAAAAGCGCGTCGCCGCCGAAGAGCGCATCCCCTTCTCCCTCGAAGTAAAGGTTCTCCGGCAGCCACAGGACTTCATAATCGTGCTCTTCCATCCAGCGCGCGAAGAATGGGGCTTCGCTCGCGCGTTCACGATGCCGGAAGTTGCTCGGAATGAATTTCCGCCCCACCGTCAGCCCGGCGTTGGCGGTGAAGACCATGTCTGGCAGCTTCGGTTGCGGAGGGATGAGCTCCACCCGGGTGTCGAACTGCGAAAGCTTCTCGTAGAGACCGCGCCATTGCGCCTGGACCAGTGGTGTGTCGGCCGCGCGCGAGCGGCTCATCCACGGATTGATCTCGTACTCGATCGCATAGTAGTCCGGCGGACAGAGAAGCAGGTCGCGCATACCCGCTACTTGGGCGCGAACCCGTCTTTGGTATTGGAGCCCGCGCCATCGCGCTCCTCCGCCGCGATCCCGGCGACAAGTTCGCGCAGGAAGGGCTCCACGTCGGTCACGAGTCCGATTGATTGGAACGCTTGCTGCCCAGTAATCTTCGAGACCGCGGACGGATCAATATCGACCATAACGATCTTGACCGAGGCCGAGAGCATGTTCGCGACCGCGATCGAGTGCAGCATGCTGCCCATCATCAGGACCAGCGTTACGTCGCGCAGTTTGTCGCGCATGATCTTCTGCGCTTCGACTGCGTCCGTATTCACCCCCGGGATTGGGCCGTCGTCGCGAATCGACCCGGCGAGCACAATGTCGACGCCGTGCTGCACACACGCGTGCATGATCCCACGAGTCAGGATTTTCTTCTCCACTGCTGGCGCAATTCCCCCCGCGCCGCGGATGGTGTTGATGGCCCGCATGTGATTTTCGTGGCCGTGGTCGACGAGGCGCTGCGCTCAAGATTCATGCCGAGCGAGGTTCCGAAGAGGACGCTCTCGACGTCGTAAACTGCAAGCCCGTTTCCGGCAAACAGCCGTTGCACGTAACCACGCGCGATCAACTGCTCCAGATGCTCGGCCGCACCGGTGTGGACGATTGCCGGACCGGCCACCACGAGGATGTTGCCGCCGGCGCGGCGGATCCGGCGCAGCTCAGCGGCAAGCTCGCGAATCACCGCGTTCTTTGGACGCTCCGCGGAGACGTTGCTATTCATGAATTGGAACACGTCCGTGCGGGAGGTTGAGCGCTGCAGCGGCACGACGCGCACCCCCTGGTGACCGACCACGATCTGGTCGCCTTTGCGGACGTCGTAGAACTTCACCCCACGCGCGGTGCGCGCCTCGCGGTCGACTGCTATCCCGCTGTCCATCATTGCGGGCTCTACTTCGAGCTCTTTTTTCCCGATTCGCACGAACGTTTGCTGGTTCGTAGTGACGTAAAAATCGGCCGGGAAAACGCTGTCCGCAGGAGCGGCGGCAAGTCGCGCTTGTTTTTTCTCGAGCGCTTCCGCCCCGTGCTGCCGGAGCCGCAGGATCAAGTCGTCGAGTGCTTCTTCGGTCGGCGCCGAAACTTCCACGCAGGCATAGCTTTGATCGGCGCGGTTCTGACCGATTCTGATGTCACCGATCTTGAAAGTGCCGCCGCTGGTCAGAATCGTGTCGAGCACCTTGGGCAGGATGAGCGAATCAATGATGTGCCCGCGCAGCTCCACTGTGTCTGAAAACATGGGCCGAGCCTAGCGCAAGGCTGCAGGCCCGCCAACTCGCGCCGGGCTCAACAAGACCGCCCCTGCACCGTGTTTCGTTTCTGATGTAGGCGCGGTATTCTGACCCGGCCAAAACAAGACGCACTAATGGCTAAGCTCGAGAAACCGACGGCGCGCGGGCCCTCTCCGCGGGAGAAGGCGCAAAAAGCGCTCGGCAAGAAGCTGAACCGGCCTGCCAAGCCGCCGCCGACCATGCCCGGCGGAAAGGCGACAAAAGCGGAGCCGCCCGCGCGCCGAACGACCGACGAAGTGCATGATCTCTGACGATCTTCCCGCGGTGGAGGCGAAGATCAGGCGAGAGTTGTCGCGGCGGCCCGAATGTTTCATCACCCACCCGAGTGAGCTGTCGATCCTGCAGAAGATGACGCGCGGGGAAATCGACGAATTCGCGCATCGGAACGGCTGGCGTGTGATCCGCCGGCTGGGCGGCCGCCAATTTCAGTTCTACAACGACACCTTCGAGCGGCTGCGCAACGAGGAGGGGGCGGAACGCTAAGTACCGTCGCGTTCGCGACCCGACCGGCGCCGCCGTTTTCTGCCACTGCGTGCGTTCTCCTGCACGGCCGTGATCAGAAAAACATCTACTGCGGCCTCATCTTCGTCGTTGAGCCAAACCTTCGCGATGCGCCCACTTGGAGACACGTTCAGGAAGTCGGGGTGCGGGACGTGCAGTTTGGGACGCCCCGGCACAACGATGTCGAAGGGAACAAAGGGCGACTTACGCCAGAATTTCCTCAGTTCTGTCGCGGTCATTCCACCACTAATACCCGCGCCGAGTGCTGTGCTCAACTTTCGCTAAAAAAGCTCGTCAACGGGCTGGTCGCGCTGGCCGTCGCGCGCCGCTCGGCCAACCCGATCTCGCGCGCTTCGCGCCCTGCTTCAATCGCCTTGCGGAAAGCGTGTGCCATCCGGCTGGGATCGGACGCGATCGCGATTGCGGTGTTAACGAGCACCGCATCGGCGCCCATCTCCATCGCCTCCGCTGCCTGACTGGGAGCGCCCAGACCGGCATCGACCACCACCGGAACGGTGGCCTGTTCGATGATGATCTCGATCTGCGCGCGCGTTTCGATCCCGCGGTTGCTTCCGATCGGTGAACCGAGCGGCATCACCGTGGCGGTGCCGATATCCTGAAGCCGCTTTGCCAGCACCGGGTCCGAATTGATGTAAGGCAGAACGGTGAAGCCCTCCTTCACCAGAATCTCCGCAGCCGCCAGCGTCTCGACCCCGTCCGGGAGCAGGTAGCGAGGGTCCGGGTGAATCTCCAGCTTCACCCAGTTCGGCAACCCGGCTGTCACCGCGATGCGCGCCAGGCGCACCGCCTCGGTAGCGTTGCGCGCTCCGCTCGTGTTCGGTAAAAGCAGAAACCGCTTCGGATCGATGAAGTCCAGGATGTTCGCGAACGGATCCTTGCCTGAGAGATCGGCCCGGCGCAGCGCCACCGTCACGATCTCGGTGCCGCTTGCCTCGAGTGCATCGCGCATCAGGTCGTTCGAGGCGAACTTGCCGGTCCCGACCAGGAGCCGCGAGGCGAACTCGCGATCGGCAATCTTCAGCTTGGCTGGCTTATCCGACATCGCGGAAAGATAGACGAATTCGCTGTACGAATCGAATCCCGTCCGCCATTTTCCTCGTATGACTGCGCTTGATCTGCGTCTGCGCGACTGCGTGGCAGGAATGGCAGAGTTATCCGATGCAAGCGTCGACCTTGTTGTAACCTCGCCCCCTTACAATCTGGGGATTGGCTACGGGAAATATTCCGATCGGCAGGATCGCGGCAGCTACCTCGAGTGGTGCGAAAAATGGGCCGCGGCCGCGCGCCGTGTGCTGAAACCCGCGGGTTCACTCTTCCTCAACGTTGGCGCCGCGCCCTCCAATCCGTTGTTCCCGCACGAGCTGGTCCTGCGCTTGCGCGCGCTGTTCGTGCTGCAAAACACGATCCACTGGATCAAAGCCATCACAATTGAAGATGAGACTGACGCGCCGATTTCGCGCGGCCACTTCAAACCAATTAACTCCCCGCGTTACCTGAACGATTGCCACGAATACGTCTTTCACCTGACGCCGGAAGGCCGCACCCCGCTCGAGCGCCTCGCGCTCGGCGTGCCCTATCAGGACAAGAGCAACATCGCGCGCTGGCAACACACCGGCGGGAGCGACCTGCGGTGTCGCGGCAACACCTGGTTCGTGCCCTACGAAACGATCAAGAGCCGCGACAAACAGCGGCCGCACCCCGCCACCTTTCCGGTGCAGCTCGCCGTGAACTGCATCAAGCTGCACGGCATCAGCCGCGTGCAGACAATGCTCGATCCGTTCCTCGGGATCGGCAATTCAGCCGTCGCCGCGCGACAGTGCGCCGTGCCGAAGTTCATCGGCTTTGAGATCGACGAAACCTATCTCGCCGAAGCGAAACGGCGCCTGGAAGCGCGAGCGAACACATAGCCGGACGCGGCCGTTAGGGTCATCGTGCCTTGCTCATCCCGAGATGAATTTGCGCCACTGCATGATCGATCTTCTGGTTCATCTTATTCTTGTCGCCGACAGTCGCCTCCGCGATCGCTGCATTCACGGCTTCGAGAGCATCCCGCCGCTCTCCGCCTTTGTTGTGGCGGCCCTTTTCCAGATGCTTTTTTGCGGCCCTGAGCACTGGCAGCGGATTCTCAGCTTTTTTAGCTGCGTTGAGCAAATCAATGGCCGCTCGCATCTGCGGCTGGTCGGGAGCTGCCAGCGCCACAGGCGCATCTGCAAAACAGACGAGCAATATTGCTGATAACGTCATGAGGAGTAGCTTCATAGAGGTGAACTGAAGCTGATGTGCATCTAACGAGATACAAGATCAGCGACCGCGAGCCCGCTGCGACTGGCCACGCAGCGAGCCGGTGGATGGCAAACACGCAGAATGGAGCCCGCGGGTGCGCGGAGCGACATGGATGGGCAAGCCGAGAGGCCGAAAAGGAGCGAATGAGTCAACGTCACTCGCAGCTTGTCCGCCAGTCGGACGGACTCGTGCCGTGGCGAGCTCGCGGTTCGCTGCATCGCCTGGTTAGGCCTTTTGGGAGAGTTCAAATCACAAGCTCCCACTCGTGTTCAGGTGCGTCGACTCGCTGCAGGTGCTGAAGGAACCGCTGCGTCACGAAGACGATGGGCTTTCCCGACGTGTGAACGACGGCTCTGACACCGGGCATCTGCTGGATCGTGGTCCATGCAACCGGCAGCGTCAGGCTGACGCCGGTGTGGCGCTCAATCCACTGGTCTCCAATCCGTGAACCGTACTCATGAACATTGAGCGTACCGACGTGTCCTGCTCCCAAATGTGGAGCTAGATCTTGGCCGAGGAACTCCAAAAGGTGCTTGAGCAAAGGCGCAGTGATGGCCACGCGCTCCCCGTCTGCGATCTCACGCGCGTCTTCGAGGCTCAGTGGAACGACCTGATCGGCGAACAGCGGCTGCATAGGCCTAACGAGACACAAGACCAGCGACCGCGAGCCCGGTGCAACGCCCACGCAGCAAAGCGTGGATGGCAGACACGCAAAACGTCAGTCGCAGGCTCGCTCGCGGTTCGCTGCATGCCTGGTTAGGCCGTTCGACGATCACATGCCCTCCAAGCTCTTCTTTTCTTGCCGCTCGGCCTCTCTGGCAACAGCATCGCTGAACGCTTTCGTCGTTAGAGTGAGCCGCCCACCCCCGATGTATCGAGCGACGATTTGGCCGTCGCTGCGGGTCCACTGCCTAGCATGGTCGGTGAGTAGGCGATCTTCGCGCCACTCGGCACCGCCAGAATTTGAGTCAAGCACTGTCTTCACGAAGTCGTTATAACTGCCCATCAGTTCCTTCGCGTCCATGATGAGCCCGGCGGAACGCCGGGCGTCAACCATCGCTGAATCCATAAAGAGCAGTTCGTGACACCGTCCACCCCAGAAAGTGGCCACAATGACATAGTTGCCGCGCTGGTAATTGGCGACCGTACTTCCTAGGGTTCCACCATCTTGACCAATGTAGGCCCATCCAGCGCGCTGGAACTCCTCTGGCGTCGCACCGATTCTCGCTTTCGGCTCGGCCGCCCGGGCGGCGGCTTTCGCCGCCTGAGCGGATCGGGCCAGCGCCTCTGGGTGGTAGCCTAATGCCGAGCGAAGCTCCGCAGGAACTTCGCTCCACGGAAGTGTTGCTGCGCCTGAACTGTGGACGATGCGAAGCCCGCCAGAGTCCATCCCATTGATTGTTACGTCACGGTAAGTGGTGCCGGCAGTCGTTTTCAGTTCGGGCATTCGATCACCGATCTTCTGCGCGAAACCGGCGGCGCAAGCCGCCGCGAAGATCAATGCGCCAACGGTGGATTTCACGATGCGCGGGGACGGCATGATATAAGGCTAACGAGAGACAAGATTACCTCCGAATGGTTTCGCGAGCTGCATGGCACCTGGCTAGATGGCGGAGCATTCAACGCGGAAAAATGATGATGATAATAACCGGTGTGGCGGCGCCAGCGCCACCAGCTGCAAGGAGTGCTAAGCCAAAGGGGATGTAAATACAGTAGTAGGCTGCCGTGGCGTGCTGGAACGCGAGGCCAAGCCATAAAATTGCACCGCAAATGGGAATACCTACCAAAGCGATGGCTGCAATGACGAGCATGATGATTGGGCCGACGAGAGCGGTCATCGGATTGAGCTGAAAGATGCCAGCTACGAAACAGGCGACCGCAAATCCGAGAAGCGTCAGCACAGAGCCGCTTGTAAATACGAATACGTTCGCTCCAATGAGAACGGCGTTGCGGACAGCGTCGGCCGCCGTAAGAAGCTCTTTCCGCTCGAACCGCGGAAAGCCGTCTAGCCAAGTGATCGGGATGTTCGAGAAGCCTTTGGTGGCCTTGCTGAATGTGAATGGGTCTTCAAGGAAACCGCCCGACGTACCAGAATTTGTCACAATGGGAACATGAGCGAGCCAGAAAAGCGGGAGGTAGATAGCTGCGAGCAACAGCAGGATTATGAGGCGGCGAAGCATCCGCTCCCTTCGATTCGTCGGATATCTCCAGCTCATCGCGCGGTCACTGTAGGAATCTAACGGGACACAAGATCAGCTCCGAATGCTTTCGCGAGCTGCATCGCAGGATTAGACCCTACTCACTTGGTCTTGGTTCGATTTCGTTTTATTCCTGCGCTACTGACGCTTGTGCTGCTCGGACATGGGTTCGGAACCGTGTTCGGATCTGTCGGTGCTGGGTCGGGCAGCGCGATATTTCCGCTGCTATTCAGTTTGAATATCTTTGTCGCAACGAGTTGGTCGATCACCCAGTCAGCAACTGCGTTCCCCACCTTCTGTCCAAAGGTGTGATCAGTTCGCCAGTGAATTCCGGCCCAAAGCCGGGCCAACCCGATATTGTCCGCTAACTTATCTAGTTCCTCTCGCCACATCGGGAAAAAGCGAGCCAGAAGGCGCGACGCTGCTGCGCTATAGGTGCTATGCCCAGATGGATACGCGGGGTGGCGCGGGGTGCCAGGTGTTGGGTAGCCTGTCCAGTTCGGGTCCTTTGCTGAACCCAGCAGCGGAATAATATCAGGCACCTGCGACTCGGGTTTTTCCTGCTCGCCGGCTTTTGCATCCATCGGCCGGACGTCAAAGGGGAAGCCGCGTCGCGGCCCGTCCGCGGAGTTCGTGCTGTTGGGAACACGATCATAAAGGACGTCCAGCTTGGGAAAACATTCCCGAGGCCTGGGCCTGTACTTGACGCCAGCTGGCCCGCGCCACTTGAAATACCAGGCTGCACTCAGGGCACTGGCGATGGCGACGTGCAGCGCCGCCCAAATTAGCGCCTGCCGTGGCGGCGAATAAATTGGTGTCTCTCGAAAGATGTAATCCAAGGCGAGCTGATGGGCGAGCCCGGGTGTTTCGTTTTCGAAGTAACGTGCAAGTTCTCGACCTGTGCTGACTACAGGGAAGCTCTGCCCTCGTGCCGTGTTGATCGCCGCTCCAATCGGCTGTGGCCGCAGTTGTAGAAACAGACTTAGCGGCAGCCGGTCTCTTTGTGGCTCTTCTTTTTCCGGCCCAATCGGGAAGTGCCCGATCATTCCCGGCTCATCCCGTAGGCGGGCCAGTTGGATGAGCTCTTCCAACTCGATCTTTTGGGTGTCAGCGTCGGCTGGGTAAGGATCGGCGGAGACTCTCGAGTTCAGTTCGTCTTCCGAAATGATTCGGAGCTTGTCGCCGATGCAGTGCATGAAGTAACTGGCTCCCGGCTCAACCTGCGGGCCTTGCAGCTTGTAGTTTTGGTTGCAAAACGGTGGTGCTCCGGGACCGCCGAGTCCGGCAGGATCAATCCGTAGCGCGTGTCTATCGAGGTCTGGCATTGTTATTACTCTCTTTCTCTTGGCTTGGTTGTCGGGGTTAGACCCGGCTCAGCATGTAACAGATGTGCATTGTTATGATGAGTTGCCGGGAACACTGTCGCTCCTACGTCACGGTTATCGTGACGGTCGGGCTGGCGGGGCCTTGGCCGACGGAGTTCCGGCCGATTACCTGGTATTGGTAAGCGCCGGGTGTGAGTCCGGTGGCGTCGAAGGTTTTTAGCACGCCGTCGTCGACCACCTTCACGAACGCAGGTGCGCCCGGAGCTTTCTGGAGCACGTCGAACGTCGTTCCATGGGTGGCGTCGAATGCCAGGTGCACGCTGCCCGCGCCCGGTGAAGAGAACTGCGCGATCGCCGCCTGGGCGGGTGCGCTCGTCGCGGGCTCGGTCGGCACCGCGTCGATCACTTCGCGGGATGCGCCGGAACGGAATTGCGCCCGGCCTTGTTGCAGCGCGGCCGTCACCAGATCCGACAGGTCGGCATCGGTCTCGTGCAGATTTCCCTCCGCGACCTGGAACGCCTGGTCCTTGTCGGGCACGGTCTCCTGCCGTGTCGTGATCGTGGTGAGGATCGCATCGAAATCGGTCTTACCCATACCCTGCCAGGCCACGAAGGGTGCCGGCGGCGTGCCGATATTGGGCAGCTTGCCCCAGAGACTCGATGTCTGTTGCATTCGTTTCGTTGTCTCGTCTGCCGATCGGTCGTCCACCGGCAGAGCCTCTACGCTTTGGAGACTGCCTGGGTCTTTGCGATAACGGCTTTTCATCGCGGCGTAGACACCGATGGAGGCGTCGTGCCCGTTATTGATTGCCTCGCGATATTCGCCCCGGGCGAGATCGAAATCGCTTTTCGCGTCGATGTAAGCCTGCCGCACGGCTTTAGCGTTTGTGATAACCGCGCCGAGCGCCGCCGCGTCCATGCTGTCCGGGCGGTAGGTGGGGATTTGGGCGGCCGCGGCCTGGATGTAACGCAGCTGCAAGAGGTGGAAGTCGAAGTCGGTTAACATAATTGGGGGTCCCTTTCGGTAGAGTTGTCGGTTGCAATCCTTACTACGGGATTTGGGAGGCGAAGTTTCCCAGGAAACGGCATTCTCGGAAAAAGGCGTCTCCAGCTGCTGACCGGCCAATTTTCGGGCCGGATGCAACTCCCTTCAGGGCAGCTACCCCGGCTATGCGGCGGGCGTCGAAGCCCACAAGGCAGGTTCCCAGGCCGATGCCGCGGGTTCCAGAGGCGCTGAGGCGGGTTCTCCACACCCCGAGGCAGGTTTCCAAGGCAGTGAGGCGGGTCTCAAAGCGCCTGAGGCAGATTCCCAAGCCGATGCGGCGGGGGTCCAAACCCTCTGAGGCGGGTTGCCGGGTCCGACTAGGCGCCGTTCAAAAGTGATGCGGCGCGTTGTCACGCACCTGAGGCAGGTCCCGAACGCGCTGAGGCAGCCTCATCAGGCTGAGAAACGGCACTCATCGGCCTCCACACCAGCCGCATCCGCTTTCGAAGTCCCTCTCAACCACGGTCGGCACCGCCCGGATTGCTTCCCAACCAGCCGGAGCATCGCGGCGGCTGCCTGAGCTTGCATCGCCGGGTGAGATGATTTCGTCACAACCCGAGCCACCGCCGAACACCTTCCTCGACCGACGCGAGCTGCGGAGGCGTTAACCTGCCGAGCCGGCGGAGAGCGTGCCTGGCTGGAATAGTAACAATGCTCTGCACGACGAATGCACCCTGCCTCAAAAATGGCACTGGAACGATGATTTCGAACGGCGAATTCCGCAGAGCGGTGGTATGGGAGACCACAGTCAGCAGCACACGATCAGCGTCTTCAAACGGCACGTTCAGGACGACTGCCGGCCGAGTCTTCTGGGCAAGTCCCAGGTCGACGAGCCAAACCTCACCGCGTTTGGGCATCCTCTTCGGCGTCCAAGATGGCAAAGACTTCCGCGGCCGAGGCCGTCAACTCTTCGGTAGTGACGTCGCCGTAGTCGATCTGCGCCGTCCGTCGAACGATGATCGCACTAAACTCTCGCTGGTCCTCCGGCGAGAGACGTTCGAACTCGGCGATCAGCTGCGCGGTGGCGGTGCTCATGAGGCAATGATAAAACAGGCGCTTGCAGGAGCAAGCGCTCTCAGCATCTGCGAGACGAAGATCAGCCGCCGCGAGCCCGGTGCAACGTACAACGAAGTCGATGCGTGGATGGCGCTGATCGCGAGATTGGAGTTTGCCCACGGGAACTTCGTGGATTTACGCCCGCCGGGGCGCACGGGCGAGCAGCCTTCGTTGAAGGCTTCGGCTTGCTGAGGGACGCATGTGTTCCCGAGCGCAGGCTGGCCCGATGTTTTTTCGCTTTCCAAAGGAGCCCCACGGCTCGTTCTTCCCGGCCATGGCTGGAGGAGAGCATCGGCGGGTGAGCGCGCGCGCGACGGGGGTGGTGGGGCTCGCGATTTTGTGCAGCCGAATTCTGGGCCTGGTGCGGGAGATGGTGGTGGCGTCGCTCTTCGGCGCGAGCCGGAATCTGGATGCGTTCCTGACGGCCTTTCGCGCGCCGAACATGTTGCGCGATCTCTTCGCGGAAGGAGCGCTCTCGACGGCGTTCGTCACGACGTTTGCAAAAAAGATCGAGGCGGAAGGCGATCAGTCGGCCTGGGCCCTGGCGAACAAGATCGCGACGCTCACGGCGGTG
>JBHENA010000014.1:252-10044 GCA_046262275.1 Chthoniobacterales bacterium | reverse complement strand
GTTCATGAGCGGGGTGGTCCTGGTGGGGATCGCGATCGCGCCGCTGCTGGTGGGCATTCTCGCGCCGGGATTCGACGCGGAAAAGGCAGCGCTCACGGTCTTGCTGGCGCGGGTGATGTATCCGTTCATCCTGCTGGTCTCGCTCGCCGCGCTGGTGATGGGAATGCTGAACGCGAAGCACGTGTTCGGTATGCCGGCACTGGCGTCGAGCTTTTTCAACATCGGATCGATTGCGGGCGGCGTGCTGCTCGGCTGGTGGCTGGACCCGAGCTTTGGGTCGCGCGCGCTTGTCGGCCTCGCGTTGGGGACGCTGATCGGCGGTTTTCTCCAGCTGGCGGTGCAGATCCCGTCGTTGCTAAAGGTGGGATTCGTGTTGCGCCCCGATTTTAACTGGCGCGACGAGGGCGTGCGCAAGGTGCTGCAGTTGATGGGGCCGGCGGTGATCGCGGCCAGCGCAGTGCAGGTGAATGTGCTGATCAACAGTATCTTCGCGTCGTATCTGCAGGATGGCGCGGTAAGCTGGCTGAATATCGCCTTTCGCCTGATGCAATTGCCGCTCGGAATCTTCGGTGTGGCGGTTGCAACGGTGACCTTGCCGCTGGTTTCGCGGAGCGCGGCCGCAGGGAACATCCGTGAGTTCCGTGGCGCGCTCGCGCACGCGTTGCGCTTTGTGATGCTGCTGACGATTCCATCCGCGATCGGGCTCTTCATCCTGGCGGAGCCGATCATCAGCCTGATCTACGAGCACGGGCGATTTACGGCCGCGGCGACGCAGCAAACCGCAGCGGCGCTCCGGTTTTATGCCGGGGGATTGGTCGGCTATTCCGCGATCAAGGTACTGGCGCCGGCTTTCTACGCGCAGGATAAACGACACCTGCCGATGATCGTGAGTCTGCTCTCCATCGCGGAGAACTTCACGCTCAACTGGCTGTTAACGCGCCGTCTTGGTTTCGGTCACCAAGGGCTTGCGCTTTCCACGGCGGCGGTCGCGCTGACGGATTTCTTCATCATGTATTTCATGATGCGGCGCTACGTGGGCGCGCTGGAGACGGGCGCGATGCTGAAGACGCTGGGGAAACTGCTCGTGGCGGCGGTTGGCCTCGGCGCGATCTGTGTGGCGGCGGTCCAATTATATCTCGGATCCGGTTCGCACCTGGGGAACTGGGCGAAGCTTTTCGGCGTGACAACGACGATCGCGCTGGGATCGGCCGTTTTCTTCGCGACCGCTTATTTGCTCGGAGTTGGTGAGCTGCGGGACGTGGTTGGTCTGGTGCGACGGAAGGTGCGGCGGTAAGGCACGCCGCGTTAGCCGAGCGCCTGAGTGAGATCGTCGATCAGATCATCGGGATGTTCCAAGCCGATCGACAGCCGCAGAAGTCCCTGCGGCGTTTCCGGGCTTTCGCCACTGATCGACGCCCGGTGCTCGATCAGACTCTCGACGCCGCCAAGACTGGTGGCGCGGATGAAGAGGCGTGTCTTCGCCGCTACGGCGATGGCTGCGTCACGTCCACCGCTCACATGGAAGGATAACATGCCGCTGAAGGCGCTCATTTGTCGCGCGGCCAGCGCGTGTCCCGGATCGAACGGCAGTCCGGGATAATGCACGCGCTCGACTTTGGGATGCTGAGAGAGAAACGTCGCGACGTGCAGTGCGTTCTCCGAATGGGCGCGCATCCGCCATGGCAGCGTGCGCAAGCCGCGCAGCAGTAGCCAGCAATCAAACGGCGAGGGGACCGCGCCGCCTGTTCCCTGGATGAGCCGGAGCCGTTCCCATTGAGCGCTATTTTCGCGCGTGATGACGATGCCGCCCGTGACATCGCTGTGTCCGCCGAGATATTTCGTGGCGGAGTAAAGGACGAGGTCGGCACCGAGGCTGAAAGGTTTCTGCAGGACAGGTGCGAACGTATTGTCGCAGGCGCAGAGTGCGCCCGCGCGGTGCGCGATCTCAGCGATCTGCCCGACATCGGTGATGTTGAGCTGTGGGTTGGAAGGCGTCTCCGCCCAGATCAACCTGGTGTTTGGACGAACAGCTTTTCGCACCGCCTCCGGGTCGCTCATTTCGACAAAATCCATCTCCAGACCCCATCTTTGAAACAGGTCGCGGAGCAGCTTCGCCGTGCCGTGATACGTCTGGGTGGCGGCGAGGACGTGATCGCCCGGCTGCAGCGATTGAAAAACACCACTGGCGGCGGCGAGTCCGGAGCCGAACGCGGCGGCATCCCTTCCTCCTTCCAAGGCTGCCATCGCCTGCTCGAGCGCGTGCCGGTTTGGATTATTGCTGCGCGCATAAATGAAGCCCGACGGATAGCTGCCATCGGCTGCGCGGTGGAAGGTGGTCGAGAGATGGATGGGAGTGGCGACTGCTCCGGTGGCCGGATCTACCGAATGGCCGGCGTGAACTGCGAGAGTTTCGATGCGCATCGCAGAATTCCTCGCACGAAGGGCACAAAGGTGCACGAAGGAATAGCGGCACGCCAGGCATGTTATCCTGAGGCGGGCGAAGCGCACCGAAGAATCTCATAACTGTGATGGACGCACCCTCAAGCTGGTGTGGAGCGAGCAACGGATGTGAGGTCCACATTCGACTGCGCTCCGCTTCGCTCAGTGCAGGCTTTCGCCGTCTGCGCGGCTCAGGCGGACCTGCTTAGGGAGAGGCTGCTTGCTTTGCGACATTCAATTTGACGGCTCCAGTGGGCGGGGCGCTAATACCATCTGAATTTCTGACGGCGGGTATTTTCGCCCTCCGGCTTTGCGCTTTATGACCATTTACCACGATGACGTTTTCCAGATGGCCTGCGACCAGTTCCGGGTCATCGCGGATTACCTCGGAATCGACGAGAACGACCGCGAGCGGTTGATGTATCCGAAACGTGCCATCGCGGTGACCCTGCCGGTCCACATGGATGATGGGAGCACGCAGACCTTCCAAGGCTATCGCGTCCAGCATCACCTCACGCTCGGTCCGACCAAAGGAGGGACGCGTTTCGCGCCGAGCCTCTCAATGGGTGAAACCGCGGCGCTTGCGATGTGGATGAGCTGGAAGTGCGCGCTCGCCAATCTGCCCTACGGCGGCGCGAAGGGCGGAATTGCGTGCGACCCGACGAAGCTTTCGCGGCAGGAGCTGGAAGCCGTCTCGCGCCGTTACATGCAGGAGATGATCCCATTTGTCGGGCCGCATACCGACATCATGGGCCCGGACATGGGCACGAACGAGCAGGTGATGGCGTGGTTCATGGACACGTACTCCGTCTATCAGGGGTACGCGGTGAGCGAAATCGTGACCGGCAAGCCCGTTTCGATCGGCGGGACGGAAGGACGCCGGGAGGCGACCGGGCGCGGTGTGGTTTATCTGATCGACCGCGCAATGGACATGCTCAAGATGAACCCGGAAACGTCCACCGCCATTATCCAGGGGTTTGGAAACGTCGGGTCGGTCGCCGCGCTCGCCCTGGCGATGAAGAGCGGCGTCAAAGTTGTCGGGATCAGCGATGCGACCGTAGCGCTCTTCAACCCGAATGGCATCGACGTGGTCGCGGCCGATCAGCACGTGATAAAAAAGGGAAATCTGCGCGCATTTACGGAGGCGGACCGGGTCGACCCGAAAGAATTGCTCGAGATGAAATGCGATGTGCTCGTTCCCTCCGCGGTTGATCGCGTGATCAACGAATCGAATGCGGACAAGCTGAAGTGTCGCATCCTGGCGGAAGGCGCGAACGGCCCGACCACGCCCGAAGCGGACCTGCTGCTGAACAGGCGGTCGGACGAAGTGTTCGTCATTCCCGACATTCTCTGCAATGCCGGCGGGGTGATCGTTTCCTACTTCGAGTGGGTGCAGGGGCTGCAATCGTTCCGCTGGAGCGAGAGCGAGGTGACGGACAAGCTCTTCCGCATCCTGGAGCATTCGTTCACGCAGGTGATCAAACGCGCCAAAGAGCATAAGGTCTCACACCGCACCGCCGCGATGGCAATCGGTGTGGAGCGCGTGATGAAAGCCAAGCGCACGCGCGGTCTCTTCCCGTAAGGCGCGGCGGCGTCGCTGCGGCTGAGAATGAGCTTTTCGCATCGCGAGGAAACGCGCGGCGACCAGATCCTCGACATCCTGACGGAGAACGAGCCTGGTATTCGGCTAATCGTCTCACGGCTCGGCGCGGAGCTGATAAGCCTGGCGCGACGCGACGCAACCGGGAACTGGATTGGTTTTCTCTACCGCGACGACGATCTTTCCGCTCCGTCCAAAGGCTGGGCAAATCACGCCACGGTCATGGGGTATTATCTGCATCGGCTCAAGAACCAGCGGAGCCTCTACCGCGGCAGACAGATCGAAGGTGGGACGCACAGTTTTCTCCGGACCAAGCAGTGGGAGCTTGCCCATGCGAAGGATGGCCGGCTCACCTACCGAATGGAGCGACGGAATTTTTCCGAGACGGAGTACCCGCTCGATGTTCCGCTCGATCTCTCCTACGAAATCGCGGGCGAGGATGTGCGCGTGAGGTTCAAGTTTGATAACCGTGAGGCCAAGGCTACGGCGCACGTGGGTTTCGGGCTACATCCGGGCTTTGCTGCCACAAGCTTCGACTCATTCCATTTAAGCATGCCGCCGGGTGTGTATCGGCGGCATTTCGCGCCAGGCAATTTCCTGAGCGGCGAGACAGAGGACATCGACTTCCCAGGTGGGGAGATGCCGTCCGCGCGAGAGGCGTTGCCGGGCTCTTACATTCTGGAAATGATCGACGTGCCCGCAGCGAGATTTCTCTATTCGGATTTACCTACGCGCAGACAAGTTGCGTTGGATTTTACTGATGTTCCATACGTGACTTTCTGGTCGGATGGCGGCCCTTTTCTCTGCGTTGAGCCTTGCTGGGGCCTGACCGATCACCACCAGCAACGCGCCTTCGAAGACAAGGAAGGGATTCAAACCATCGCGCCCGGGGCGGAACTCCACGCGAGCTTTGTGATGCGTCCGCGTTTAGGGGTAGGTTGAGCCATGCCGGCCGCTTCTCTGCGCGCTCTCCTTGAGCACTCGATCGACTATGCCGGCCTCTTCCCGCCGGCGACACTTGCTCTTGAACCGGCACTGCGGAACCACGCGAACTACGTTCGTGACTCAGATGCGTGGATGTTAGGCGCCTTCGTTCTGCCGGTCGGCCAGTTCGACGAAGCTGCGGAGATGCTGGGGTGGTTTGATGTCGAACATGCGCTGCGAGTCTCCGCTCTGGGTCCGCGGAGCGAAAATGCGGCCGAGTTCATCGCCGCGCTTGAGAGAGTCGCGGAAGCGATTCGCCATTACCAGGCGGAGCGCGGGGCGGTTGTGGCAGTCGCGCAGATCGAAATGGCGCTGCCCGCGCAGCCGGGCGCAACGGTAACCGAGGCAAGGCAAGTACTGGCGGGGGTAGAATCGCCTGCCTTCTGGGAGGCTGCGGCGGACGAGGCGGAGCGCACGATAGCGACGATCGCGGAGCACAATCGAAGCACAGGCGCACAGGCGTTCGGTTTCAAGCTTCGGACGGGCGGCGTCATTGCGTCCGCCTTTCCGTCTTCGATGCAGATTGCGCGCGCGTTAGTCGCAGCCGCGCGGCATGATGTGCCGATCAAGTTCACTGCCGGGCTGCACCATCCGGTGCGACAGTTCCACTCCAGCGTGCAAACGAAGATGCACGGCTTCCTGAACGTGCTGGGGGCCGGCGTGCTGGCGGCGGAGCACAAGTGGGAGGCGGTGCAAACAGCGGCGATGCTCGACGACGAGGACGCCTCCGCGTTTGCTTTCACCGATGAGAGCTTCCGCTGGCGCGAATGGGAAATTCCTACTGAGAGAATTCGCGCTCAGCGCGCGCTGGTTACGTCGCTCGGAAGCTGTAGCTTCGACGAACCGCGCGAGGATTTGCGCGCGCTAAATCTTCTCTGATATGCCGCTCCGCTCGTTCATCGAAGTCGCGCCCGATTCACATTTCCCCCTCGAAAACCTGCCCTTTGGCGTATTCAAGCCGGCGAACGGTAGAGCGCGCATTGGCGTGGCGATCGGCGACCAGGTGCTCGATCTCTCGGTTTTGGAAGAGGAGGGCAAATTCGGCGAGCCGCTTCAGAATCGGAGAGTTTTCGCCGCTGATGCCTTGAACGATTTTCTTTCGTTAGGCCGTCGCGCGTGGCGAAGCGCCCGGCAGACAATCCAGCATCTGCTGGCAGCCGACACAGCCGAGCTGCGCGATAATGCGACGCTGCGCAGGCGCGCCTTTCATCGACAGCGAGATGTCGTGATGCAGCTTCCGGCACGCATCGGCGATTACACCGATTTTTATTCATCCTACCATCACGCGCACAATGTGGGGACGATGCTTCGCGGTGCTGAGAACGCGCTTATGCCGAACTGGAAGTGGCTTCCGGTTGGCTATCACGGCCGTGCCAGCTCCATCGTGCCGAGTGGAACGGAGGTCCGCCGGCCGCACGGTCAGATCAAGCCGCCGGACGCTCCGGCTCCTTTGTTCGGGCCTAGCCGCAGCCTGGACTACGAACTGGAGACGGCCTTTCTCATCGGGCCAGGCAATTCGTTAGGCGAGCCGGTGCCGATCGAGCGCGCGGAGGAGCACATTTTCGGAATGGTGCTGATGAACGACTGGAGCGCGCGAGACATGCAGGCATGGGAGTACCAGCCGCTGGGGCCGTTTTTGGCAAAGAATTTCTGCACCAGCATCTCACCGTGGGTGGTCACACTTGACGCGCTGGAGCCATTTCGAAGGCCGCTCCCACCGCAGGATCCTGAGCCGCTCGACTACCTGCGCCTGGCGAAGGATTTCACCTACGACATTCACCTGGAAGCGCAGCTGCGGACATCCTCAATGGCTGCGCCGCACCGGATCACGCGCACGAATTTCATGCACCTCTACTGGAGCATCGCGCAACAACTGGCGCATCACACGGCCGGAGGATGCAATCTTCAGCCCGGCGATTTGCTGGCCAGCGGAACGATCAGCGGTCCGACGGAAGAGTCCCGCGGCTGCATGCTGGAACTAACATGGCGCGGGGCGAATCCACTTGTTCTCCCGAGCGGGGAGACGCGCAAATGGTTGGAAGACGGGGATGAGCTGACGATGACCGGTTGGGCTCAGGGCGACAGTTACCGTGTCGGTTTCGGAGAAGTGACGGGGCGAATCGTTCCTGCTTAACTGCTCGCGATGCACCTTGTGCAAATTCTCCTGCCGATTCACGATAACGCGCAGGAGCCATTCCCGCGCGAAGAGTACAGCCGCGTGCGCAAGGAGCTGACAGAGCGTTTCGGTGGACTGACGGTTTACACGCGCGCGCCGGCCGAAGGACTGTGGAAACAAAACGATAACCACACCAGCCGGGACGATATTGTGATCTTCGAGGTGATGGCGCCGGAGCTCGACGCCACATGGTGGCGAAACTACCGGCACGATTTGGAAAAACGCTTTCGCCAGGATGTTATCGTCGTCCGCGCACAACAGACGCAGGTGCTGTAGGCGCTTCGCTGCGCGAAGGTCTCTATTTAGCCTCGTGGGCGGTGACGCGCTTGGAAGACGACCAAGCCGGAGGCTTGGCAGCTTGTAGCCGGGCGGTTGATGTCGCCGCGGCGACAGATACCCCCGGATGCAAATACAAAAACAATCCAAACCCCGGTAGGGGTTGCAGCACTCGCCCAAGCCGCTGCGACCCTGCCCGGGTCGGGAAATTCAAACGCACCTGTTCCGGTGGTATCGCGCGTTGCGCGCGCTCAACCACCGGCTACAAGCTGGCAAGCCTCTGGCTTGCGTCGAGCCGCAAACCGCACAGCTAAACAGATACGCGCGAAGCGCGCAAGGGAAGGTCCGTACAAACCCGCGTCGCCCGCAGTGGCGAGGGCTACAGCTTCGCTTCGCGCAACGGACGCGAAAGATCGTCCTTCACCCGATCGAGGATGCCGTTGACGAATCGGCCGGAGTCCGAACCCCCAAAGGTCTTCGCCAGCTCGATGGCTTCGTTGATCGAGACTACCGGCGGGATGTCGTCGCGGTAAAGCATCTCGTAAATCGCGAGTCGCAAAACATTGCGATCGACGGGAGCGATCCGGCGGAAATCATAATTCTCGCAATAGCGCGCGATGCGCTCGTCGATTTCCGGGAGATGCGCGACCATGCCGTCGATCAACGGCTGTGCGAAATCGCGCACACTCGGCTTGGCAGGGCAGAACTCCCAGAACTCGTCCATCTTCTCGAGCGCATCGCCATGGTGAAGATCACGCCAGAAATGGAATTGGACCGCCGCTTGCCGCGCCATTCTCCGTTTGCCCATGGCCGCTAGTCTCCCCGCAGTTTTGCCATCACGCTGACAATTTCAACGGCAGCGCGCGCAGCTTCAATCCCGCGGTTGATTCTTTTCTCGAGACAGCGCTCGCGCGCCTGCTTCTCGTTTTCCATCTCGAGGACGGCGTTGATCACAGGAATGCCGCGCTCGACTGCGATTTGCTGGAGCACGTTGGTTACCGAACGGCTCAAATGTTCCGCGTGAGTCGTGTGGCCTTTGAGAATGACGCCCATGGCGAGAATCGCCGCGGCTTTTTTTTGGAGCGCGATTTCACGAACGACGATCGGGATTTCAAACGCACCGGGCACGTGCACGACCGTGACAACCGCGGTCGGCAGCAGCGACCGGAGCTCCTTGGTTGCATGATGCACCAGCCCGTCCACGAACCGGGCGTTAAACCGGCTCGCGACGATCGCGAAGGTTCGCCTGCGTCTCTTATCTACTCGCGGGCGCGGAGGAACAGCGGTCGACATCGCTCGGGACACTGCGCCGGAGCGGCTAGAGCAAATGCCCCATCTTGACTCGTTTCGTCTCGAGGTATTTCTCGTTGTGCGGATTCGCCTCACTCCGAATCGGCACCTGCTCTACCATCTGAATTCCGTAGCCTTCCAATCCGACCACCTTCTTCGGATTGTTTGTCAGGAAGCGAAACTTGCGCACCCCAAGATCGAACAGGATTTGGGCGCCCAAACCGTAGTCGCGCAGATCGCTGCCGAAGCCGAGTTTCGCGTTTGCCTCCACGGTGTCGAGCCCTTCCTCCTGCAACTTGTAAGCGTGGATTTTCGCCGCCAATCCGATGCCGCGGCCTTCCTGACGCATATAAACGAGCACGCCATTGCCTTCTTCGGAAATTTGACGCAGCGCCGCGTGCAGCTGATTGCCGCAATCGCATCGCCGCGACGCAAAGACATCGCCGGTGAGACACTCACTGTGGACGCGGACGAGAACCGGCTCGGTCTTTGAGATGGTCCCCTTCACAAGCGCGAGATGATGCGCACCGTCCAGGGTGGAATGATAAAGATGCAGATCGAATTCGCCGTAGTCAGTAGGGAGCTTTACGATCTGCTCGCGCTCGACCAGTTTCTCTTTCAGGCGCCGGTGGGCGATCAGGTTTTGAATGGTGCAGATGCGGAGACCGTGCCTTTTCCTGAACTCCATCAGCTCCGGGAGACGCGCCATTGTCCCGTCGTCGTGCAGGATCTCGCAAAGGACGCCTGCCGGTTGCAGACCAGCCATGCGGGCCAGATCGACGGCCGCTTCCGTGTGTCCCGCCCGCCGTAGCACGCCGCCATCCTTCGCACGCAATGGGAAGATGTGGCCGGGCTGGACAAGGTCTTCCGGTTTGGACTCCGGATTCGCGATTGTCTGAATGGTTGCCGCTCGATCGTGCGCGCTGATGCCAGTCGTGATGCCGCGCGCGGCGTCGACTGAGACGGTAAAGTCAGTGCGATACATTTCGCGATTTTGCGCCACCATGCGGTGGAGCCCGAGCTGTTC
>JBHENA010000014.1:0-237 GCA_046262275.1 Chthoniobacterales bacterium | reverse complement strand
ATCACGAGATCGCCTTCGTTTTCGCGGTCGGCATCGTCGGTCACAATCACCACTTCGCCATTCGCGATATCGCGCACGACGTCCTCTATGGTGTCGAACTCCAGGGCTGGTGGCGCCTCAACAAGCACGGCCTAACATCACGTTTCGGCTCTTAGTCGGCAACGTCTATTCGTTTCGGCGCGGGTCGAAACGGCACCGGGAGCGCGTATAAAGCGCCGCGAAGACGCGGCGCACTCC
>JBHENA010000013.1:26357-26734 GCA_046262275.1 Chthoniobacterales bacterium | reverse complement strand
GCCTACATGCAGCGGCTGGAGACTCTGGTGCTCGATCGTGAGCCGGTGCGCGCCGCGCGAGATCTGCGGATTGTGTTCACGCCGATCCATGGAACGGGCGGGCTGATTATCAAGCCGATGCTGAAACGGCTCGGATTCCAATTCACTGCGGTAGCGGAGCAGGACCAGTTTGACGGGCGATTTCCGACTGTGGCCTCGCCGAATCCGGAGAACGCGGAGGCACTGAAGCTCGCGGTCGAGCTGGCGGAGAAAGAGAACGCCGACCTCGTGATCGCGACCGACCCGGATTGCGACCGGATGGGCGTGGCAGTGCGGAACGCGGCCGGAGAAATGAAGTTGCTCACCGGCAACCAGATCGGCTCGTTGATGGCCTACTA
>JBHENA010000013.1:0-26247 GCA_046262275.1 Chthoniobacterales bacterium | reverse complement strand
CGGCGCGAAGCTGGGGAAATACGAGCGGGCGGTCGCAGCTGCCTTGGGTAGGGACGCCGCGCTGCGGCGTCCGACCGGCGTGGATACTGGAACAGACGCTCCGCAATCGCAGAGTTTGCCACGCGCTTCGGACGGCGCAGCGCGCCGTCCCTACCATGAACTCACGGAAGACGAGACGCGGCGACTGCGGCTGGCACATTCCGCGTTCTACGTTTTTGGCGGCGAGGAAAGTTATGGCTACAGCGGGCACGATTTCGTGCGCGACAAGGATGGGAACGGCTCCGCGATTATGTTTTGCGAAGTGGCGGCCTATGCAAAATCCCGCGGCCTAACGATCGATGCGCTGCTCGACGAGATCTTCGCAACCTTTGGCTACTTCCAGGAAAAGAACGGCTCGATGACGTTCGAAGGCGCGGAAGGCGCGGCCAAGATCAAGCGGCTGGTTTCTTCATACGCCACAGCTCCACCGGCGGAGATGCTCGGCTCGAGGATCGCATCAGTAAAAAACTTCGAGAGTGCGACGTTTCACGATGTCGAAGGCGACGTGATCCCGAAGGAGAAAATGCTGATTTTTGAACTGGAAGATCGCACACGGATCGCGGTCCGCGGATCGGGCACGGAACCCAAGATAAAGTACTACCTTTTCGCGCAGCGGCTTCCGGCACCCGGAAAAACACTGCGCGTGGACCAACTCTCTGCGATCAAGCGAGAAGTGGACGATCATCTCGAGCGGCTGTGGGAGTGGCTGCAAGCCGACGCGCGAGCGCGACTGAGCGCGTGAACTGGACAAAGACAGCAGCGCGGATGTGGCCATGGCTGGCTGCGGCCACGAGCGGCGTGCTTTATCGCGCCTGCTTCGCGCCCTTCGATCAAGCCTGGTTGTGTTGGATCGCACTCACGCCGCTGCTGGCGGCGGTCTGGTTTTCGGGCCCGGAGGCGAAGGGGCGTGCACGGCAGGATCTGCTGCTGGGCTATGCGGCAGGGCTGACCTTTTTCTGGTCGGTCTTTTCCTGGCTGACGACCGTCACCGTCCCCGGCTGGTTTCTCGTCGGCGGTTACATGGGGATTTATCTCGCAATCTGGAGTTGGCTCGCAGGAATGTTGCGACCTAGGGTGCGGAAACCGAAGGCAGTCCGCGGACTGGAAGCAGTCACGCAAAGGCTGGAGGAGAAGCGGGCCGCGTCAGCAAGGAGCGGCGCGCTCCAGCCCGCCGAGTCCCAACAGGCGGCGGCCGGGAGAGCGCCGCTCCTTGGATCGCCATGGCTGAGCTCGACGCACAATCTGCGTCTCGCGTTTCTGCTCGCGAGCGCATGGGTGGCGCTGGAGTTCCTGCGCGGGACGCTCTTCTCGGGCTGGGGCTGGAATATGCTCGGCACAGCGTTGCACGCACAATGGGCGCTGATTCAGATCGTGGAGATTACCGGTGTAGCAGGTCTTTCCTTTCTGGTCGCGTTCACGAACGTGATCCTGCTCGCGTTCGTCCGCCGCTTCATCCTGGAAACGCAGGTGCGACCGCTAAGACCGCACTACGATTTAACTCTTACCATGGTCGCGATCGTGGGCGTGATCTCGTTCGGCATCCGTGCCGTGCAGATGAAGCAGGAATCAAAGTCGATCCGCGTCGCGGCGGTGCAGCCGAACGTGCCGCGCGAGCAAAAGTTCAGGCAGGAATTCGCGGAGATCACGTTCGATCAATTCTCGCGTTTGAGCCACATGGCAATGCAAGAACAGCGCCCCGACCTCCTGATCTGGCCGGAAAGCTCGATGCCCGATCCGGTGCTGCCGGACACGGAGAGTTACCGGTTTGTGAAGGAGTTCGCGCAGGCGACGAAGGTAGATTTGCTGCTCGGGGTTATCGATCAGGACGAGGCGGCGGCCTACAACGCCGCGCTTCTCGTGACCGAGGGAGGAACACGGGAGCAGCGCTATCGAAAGGTGCACCTCGTTCCCTTCGGCGAATACGTCCCGGGCCGCCATTTCATCCCCGGGCTGGCGCGGATCGTAGGCGATCAGGTGCCGGACGATTTCGGATTTGGCAGGGAGCACACGGTCTTTCGCACGAGCGACAAGGAGGTCCAGCTCGCGCCGCTGATTTGCTTCGAGGATACAATCGGCGAGTTGACGCGGCAGTTCGTGCTCGGCGGCGCGAATCTGCTCGCGAATGTGACGAACGATGGCTGGTTTCTGCGCTCGGCTGGATCACAACAGCATCTCGATAACGCCGTCTTCCGCTGCGTGGAAACGCGCCTGCCGATGGTCCGCTCCGCGAACACTGGCATTACCTGTTTCATCAACGAGTTCGGCCGGGTCACGACGCGATGGCCGCAATTCACTGAAGGGGTTTTGAGCGGTAATGTAGCGGTGCCAGTGCGGCCGAGGCAGACGTTCTACCTCCGCCATGGCGAGCTGTTCTCGAAAATCTGCGCGGGCGTGACAGGGTTGACGCTGCTCGTGCTGATGGCACTCCACTTCCAGAAGCGGCGCGAGGTGAGGTCGGCCTAATCAAGGAGCTGCGCAGCAGCTGCCCCATCATGTGATGGACGGTTGGTCTCACGAGCCGCTGACCCGACGCCATTATGAATTGTTTCGGCGCTGTCCAAAATGCCGGCAGGTCTACTGGTCCGGCTCGCATTTCCCGAAACTTCAAGCGCGGGTCGCACGCTTGCTTTCTCCTCGCTAGGGATGCGGGGAATGAACTACTTCTCTTCCGATGTGCGGTGAATTCGCGATTTACGTTCGCGGTTTGCGAAAGTCCTACAACGGATTGGAAGCGGTCAAAGGGATCGATTTCGAAGTGGCACCGGGCGAGGTCTTCGGACTTCTCGGACCAAATGGAGCGGGCAAGACTACCACGGTCGAGATTTTGGAAGGGCTGCGGCCGCGTTCGTCGGGTGAAGTCAGAGTGCTCGCGTTCGATCCCGATCGGCAGAAGCAGAACCTGAAAGATCGGATCGGCGTCTGCCTGCAGGCGACGAATCTTCCCGACAAGATCACGGTCCGCGAATCGGTGAATCTCTTCGGCGCATTTTATTCGCGCATATTGGATGGGGACACCCTTTTGAAACGACTCCAGCTTTGGGAGAAGAAGGACGCCGGCTACGCCACACTTTCGGGCGGGCAAAAGCAGCGGCTCGCGCTCGCGCTCGCTTTAATCAACGACCCGCAGCTGCTCTTCCTCGATGAGCCGACCACAGGCCTGGACCCGCAGGTGCGGTTGGAGATTCGTGATCTCATCGATGAACTGCGCGTGGAAAAACGGACGATCCTGATGACGACGCACTACATCGAGGAGGCGGAACGTTTGTGCGATCGGGTAGCAATCATCGATACGGGGCAGATCATCGCGATGGGGACTCCGCGCGAGCTGCAGGAGAAAAGCGCGAGCCAATCCGGTATTGAGGCTACACTCGACAGGCCCGCACCAGCGGGCGAGCTGCCGGCATGGTCGGAGTCGATTCGTTCGACCCTGAGCGAGGATCGGCGCCATCTCTCGATCAGCTCGCGGCGCCCGGCCAGAACCCTGGTCGAGATGGTGAAATGGATCGAGAGCCAGGGTCTCGAACTGGATGACGTGCATCTGAAACGTCCCACGCTCGAAGACGTCTTCATCGAGCTTACCGGCAAGAAACTGCGCGAATGATTCGCATGAAGACCTTTCTCGCGCTTTTCCAGATCGACTTGAAGCTCGCGTTCCGGAATCGCGCGGTAATCTTTTTCAGCTTCTTCTTTCCGCTCTTCTTCTTTTTCGTGTTCGCGCAGCTGTTTCAGGCAAAGCAGGGGGCGATCGTTTTGCAGGTCATCACCATGGTCACCGCAATCGGCATCCTTGGGAACGGGCTCTATGGCGCGGGAATGCGCGCAGTTGAAGATCGCGAGTCCGATTCGCTGCGGCGTTACAAGGTAACGCCAATCACGCCGATCCCGATTCTGGTCGCGTCGCTCCTGACCGGGCTTTGCATTTACCTGCCCGCTGTCCTGCTCACGCTCGTGCTCGCAAATCGCTTCTACGGCATGGCGGTGCCAACGAATCTGCTCTCGTTCCTGGTTTTCGTCATCATTGCCTGTCTCGCGTTCCGCGCTCTGGGGCTGATCGTCGCCGCCGTGGTCAACTCTTCACAGGAAAGCAACATCCTGATTCAGCCTCTCTACATGACGATGCTGTTTCTGAGCGGCGCGACCATCCCGCTGACGCTCATGCCGGATTGGCTGCAGATCGTGACGCAGTTTATCCCGGCCACTTACCTGATGACCGGCATGGCCGGCATCCTGCAGCGCGGCGAATCCGTGGCGCAAAACTGGCCCTCGGTTCTCGCCCTGCTCGTCACGGCCGGAGTGGCCATGTTCATCGCGACGAAGCTATTTCGCTGGGAAAAGGGAGAAAAACTGCGGCCGGCGGCCAAGCTCTGGGTGCTGGCAGCGTTGCTGCCGTTCCTGGTTTTGGGTGGGTACCAGGCGTGGAGCCGCGAAGATCTGGTGAAGGCAAAAATTCTGGCGCGCGATGTGAAACGCGGGCGTTCGTGGCTAATCCAGAACGCGCGCATTTTCATCGGCGACGGGAGGGTGATCGAGTCGGGCTCGGTTTTGGTCCGCCGCGGGAGAATTGCAAAGATCTACGAAGGACCGGCGCCGGAGGCAAAATCGCTCAATGCGGAGCCAATCGAAGCCGCCGGCAAGACCGTTCTCCCGGGCCTCATCGACGTGCACGTCCATCTGGGGGCGAGCGGCGGGTTCTACGACGACATGAGCAAGGCGATGGACCCGAAAGCAGCCGAACGCCACCTGGCCGCATATTTATATAGCGGCGTGACTGCAGTGCGGAGCGCGGGCGATTCGCTCGATCCGATGCTCAAACTGCGGAGACGCTTCGCCAGCGGCGAAAAGCTGGGCACCGAGTTGTTCCTCTGCGGCCCGCTTTTCACCGCCGAAGGCGGACATGGTATGCAGTTCGCGAAGTTCATGCCGGAGGCGATGCGGCCATCGTTTAACGAGCAATTTGTGCGCACGCCGAAGTCCCCTGAGGAAGCGCGACACCAGGTGGATGAGCTCGCCGCGAGCCGAGTGCACGCGATCAAAGGCGTGCTCGAAGCAGGCTCAGCGGGGATGCCTTTCAACCGCATGGATGTAAACATCCTGCGCGCTGTGGTGGAGGAAGCGCACGCGAAGAGCTTGCCCGTAGCGATTCACACCGGCAATAGCGAGGATGTTGCGAATGCCGCGAGAATCGGAGCGGACTCGGTCGAACACGGCTCCTTTGTGGATGAAATCTCCGACGTGGCATTTGCTGAGATGAAGGAGAAAGGAATCGCCTTCAACCCGACCCTGAGTGTAGCGGAGGGCTTCACGGAGTTCGCGCGTGGCAACACCGAGTTGCTCAAGCGCTCCCTGCTCCAGCAGGTGGCGCCGCGGGAGCTAATCGAAGGCACGGAGCACGCCGCGACCCGCGAACAGTTCGCCGCTCTGCGGGAAGGGATCAAGCATTACCTGATCTCACTCGCGCAAGGAAACCGAAACCTCCTGCGCGCGTGGCAAGCCGGTGTGACGCTCGTCACAGGCAGTGATGCGGGAAACTTCCTCGTGTTTCACGGCCCCACGATCCAGCACGAGATCGAGCTCTGGGTTAATGCCGGCATACCAGTGGCGATCGCGCTACAAGCGGCAACCCTGAATGCGGCGAAGCTGTTGCGTGCCGAGGGGCGCATCGGCACAGTCGAGGAAGGCAAGGAAGCCAGTCTGCTCGTGCTGGACGGCAATCCACTTCAGGATGTGCGTGCGCTCTCCGCGATTTCGATCGTCCTGATGAAAGGGGAGCGCGTCGCCCGTCCCCATCTCCTGAAGCAGGAGTAGTTCGTTCGCTCCAGGCCCGCGCAGACTTGCAGGCTCCGTCACAAGCCTGACAGACTGCGCTGATGCTTCCTCGTCAGAATTCACTCTCTGGCACCCTCGCGATATTTGCGGCGCTTCTGCTTCTCGCGCGCGCAACTCCGGCGCAAGGGCCAGCTCCCTCACCGTTCCTCTCGCCACCTCCAGTCGCTTCAGCCGTGCCGGCCATTGATATGGCAGCCGCTGCTTCTCCCGCGCCGGAACTGACGCGCGCCGATCTGGAGCCGTTCCTCGATGGCTTGATCTCATCTCAGATTGAGAATCGCGATCTCGCTGGCGCAGTCGTTTCGGTGGTGAAAGACGGGCAGATTCTTCTCGCGAAAGGGTACGGATTTGCTGATTTCGATCGCCGTATACCGGTCATTGCCGAAGAGACGCTCTTCCGGCCCGGCTCGATCTCGAAGCTGTTTACTGCGATCGCGGTTATGCAGTTGGCAGAGCAAGGAAAGCTCGACCTCGACAAAGACGTCCGGGAATATCTCGACTTCGAAATCCGGCGCAGTTTTCCTGAGCCGATTACGCTGCGCCGGATCCTGACGCATACCGCGGGTTTCGAAGAAGCGCTCAAAAATCTTTTCAGCCCGCCGGACAAACCGGTGCAGCCGCTGCGTGAGTATCTCATCACGCACATGCCTGCCCAAATTTTCGGCCCGGGAACAGTGCCGGCCTATTCCAATTTCGCGATCTCCGTCGCGGGTTACATCGTGGAGCGGACCGCAAATCAACCGCTCGATCAATACTTGGCGGAGCATGTTTTCGCTCCCTTAGGAATGACGAGCTCGACCTTTGCTCAGCCGCTCCCGCCGGCGCTGCAAACCCGGATGTCGAGCGGGTACACGATCCCTTCCAAAGGCGCGCGCCGGTTTGAGATTATCCCGGCCGCGCCGGCGGGCGCGTTTTCCACTACCGCCACTGATATGACGCGCTTCATGGTCGCAGTCTTGAACGGCGGTACTTTGGAAGGTGCCACGATCCTGCAGCCCGAGACGCTTGCCGCCATGCAGTCACGCCAGTTTGAACTGCATCCCGCTCTGCACGCAATGGGGCTCGGCTTTATGGAATACTCGCAGAACGGTCACACGATGTGGGGACACGGAGGCGATACAATCCTCTTTCACAGCGACATGTTTCTGATCCCGGACGCGCGGGCGGGTTTGTTCATCTCCTATAACAGCGGCGGTTCGCGTCCTGGCAGCGGACGCAGCGAGGTGCTTCGCGCCTTCCTCGGCCGTTACTTTCCGGAAGCGCAGTCCGCAGCAACGCCTGACAACAACGATGCCGCCGCCCGTGCGCGCGAAGTCGCCGGCATTTATCAGGGGTCGCGCAGGTCTGAAACGAATTTCTTCCGGATCACATCACTCCTCGGCCAGGTGGCGGTGAAAACGGACGCGAACGGTATTTTGACGATCGAAAACGCGAGAAACTTGCGCGGTCAGCCGAAACGCTGGCGCGAAGTGGCGCCACTCGTATACCGCGAGATCAACGGACCAGACCGGGTCGCATTCCGCCGCGACGAGCACGGCAAAATTCGCGACCTGCTGCCAAACGTGCCAATTTACATCGCCCAACGTGTGCCCGCTGCGCAGAGCAAGGCGCTGCTTATGCCGCTCGTCGGCGGCAGCCTCGCTTTTGTTCTTCTGACGCTTCTGCTCTGGCCCGTGGCGGCGATCGCGCGGAGACATTATCGCCGTGTGCTGCTGCCGGACTTCGGCAGCCGCGTTCTCCACCTTCTCTCGCGCCTGGTTTGTCTGCTCCTGGTGGGAATGATCGCGGCGCTGGCGTTTCCGCTCAGCCGGGTGGAGGAGGACATCTCTTTTCTTGGCGACAGGATCGATCCCTGGCTCCGGACCTCGCAAATCCTTGGCTGGCTCGGAGCAGCCGGCCTTCTCATTCTCGGCCTGACGATGATCCGCTTCTGGCGCACGACGGGCATCGGGTGGTGGACGCGCGTGCACGCTACGCTGCTGATGTTCGCTGCGCTGGTCTTTGTCTGGTTCGCCTGGCAGTGGCATATGCTCTCGCCCTCACTCCGGTTTTGATCAGGAGAGACCCCGAGGCTCGATTAAACGTGCACACGCCTTCATCCATGTTTGTTTTGCGGATATTCGGCTGGTTTGTGGCGACAGTCTTCGTTGCCACCAGCGCCAGCGCCTATGGACCGATCGGTCACCAGATCGTCGGCGCAATCGCGGACGAGCGGCTCGCCAACACGCCCGCAGCGGCGAAAATCCGGACCTTGCTGCAAGGCTACACCCTCGAGAAAGCCGCCGTGATTCCAGACGAGATCAAAGGCTGGGACAAGAACGGCGTGGATGATCCGAAGACTTTCCGCTATTCATCCCGGCCGCGGCTGGATGCCGAACTGGCGGATTTCTGGCGCGCAAATCCTCCTTCGCACGACCGCAACTCGCCTGTCCCGTCACACCATTGGTTTCACTATACGGACGTGCCGGTGCTGAACGCCGCAAAATATGCGGAAGGAAAAACCGGCCGCTCACAATGGGACATCGTGCACATAATCCGATACTGCGTCCGGGTGTTGAAAGGCGACGAACCGGAGGACAACCCGCGCAAAATTACGAGGACCGTTGCGGTCATTCTGCTCGCGCACTTTGTAGGGGACATTCATCAGCCGTTGCACGTCGGGGCGCAGTTCTTTGATGAGAAAGGTGAACCGGTCGATCCAGACGGGGGCGCCGCCGGTCTGGAGGACCAGGGCGGCAACACCATCGTTCTGAAGCATACTCCCGCAGCCGCGGAGAGGATCGGGCAGAAGAAGGCAAAGCTGCACGGTTTTTGGGACAACCAGGCTGTCGCTGCAAATCTGCCCATTCTCCCGAAGAAGATGCCGAAGGAGGAACGCCGCGCCCGGACGGACGAAGCGAGAAAGACCCTCGTGGCCGAGTTCGCGCGGGAAGAACCAAAAGGCTGGCGTGCCCCGGCGGATGTTCCTCCGTCTGATTACGGCGAGGTTTGGGCGAACGAGATTCTGCCGATTGCCCGTGAAGCCCATGAGCGTCTACAGTTCCGAAACATGGCGCCGAAGCAGGAACACGGACAGATGGTGGCGGCAGGGTTCGCCGAGGAAAAGGCAGGGTCGGACGGCCCCGCCTACGACCAGTGGGCGGCGAGGGTGGTGCGTGAGGAGTTGCACAAAGCTGGATGGCGCCTGGCTGACGTGCTCGAAAAAGCGCTTCGATAGCGTATCGCAGCGATTTATCAGCGCGTTTCGCGGCGTATCTCCTTCACCACAAAGTTCTTCCCGCTTGGGGAACTTTTTTGCAGATTCTGCTTGAAAAGGGTTATTGTTACGGGAAAGTCGCGACGAAGTTTTGCGCATTTATACTCACGTAACATACTTACTTTATGAGAATCAATACACGGGCAACCATTACGGCCGGGGCATGTTTCGCGACGGCACTTCTGGCACTCCTCGCGCTGCCCATTTCTGCTTCCGCCCAGTCTACAGGGCCCGGCGGTAAGATCGCTTTTACCAGCTACGACTTCGATATCTGGATTATGGATGCTGACGGTAGCAACGCCGTCAACCTGACCAATACACCCGAGTACTCCGAGTTCGGTTCTGTTTGGTCGCCTGATGGCACACGGATCGCCTATGGGCAGAGCATGTATTACCCGAACGGCTACACCTACAACGACATTTGGGTCATGAACGCCGACGGTCGAGATAAAACGAATCTCACGCGCACGTCGAAGAACGACGAGTTCTCGCCAAGCTGGTCGCCCGACAGCAAAAGGATCGCCTTCGTCAGAAGCGAATCGAACGAGGCTTCGACCGACGACTGGGGCATTTTCGTGATGGATGCCGACGGGAGCAACGTCGACAACCTGACCAATGACGACCCCGCTCTCCTGGGTCACGAGGAAACGAGTCCCGCCTGGTCTCCGATCGATAACAGGATTGCCTTCGCCGGCGTGCGAGAGGGTAGGCGCAGGATCATGGTGATGGACGACAAGGGCAACAACCAGAAGATCCTAAGCAGTTCAGAGCTCTACGACCACGACCAGAACCCCGCCTGGTCGCCCGACGGCAGCAAGATCACCTTTATGAGAGAACTGCAGCAAGAGGGGTATCAATGGGATGTCTTTCTCATGAACGCCGACGGCACGGGGCAGGTGAACCTTACCCAGCACCCGAACGGGGATATGTTTCCCACATTTAGCGCCGATGGCGCCAAGATCGCGTTCACCAGCAACCGCGACACCTGGATGCAGGACATCTACCTGATCGATGTTTCGGCAGCTAGCGAACCGCCCACAACGAGACTGACTTCTCTCGCCACCCAATCGTCCTCCGCCACCACGGCAGGCCCGCCGCCGGTAGAGCGAATGTACACGAACGGCGTTCAGGGCGCTCTGGACTGGCAGAAGCTGAAGGCCGCAGCTACGGTAAGAGTAGCCGACTTCGCCTTCACGCCAAAAGCTGTAACGGTGCAACAGGGGCAGACGGTGAGATGGAATTTCCAGGGGCCCAGCACTCACACTGCGAGCGATAGCTCGGGCATGGAGCTGTTCGATTCCGGGTTCCGTTCACCCGGGGATGATCCGTTCACCTTCGCTTTCTTCGCTGCGGGCACTTATCGATACATGTGCCACCTTCACTCCACCATGCGAGGCGTCGTGAAAGTGCCGGTGAAGGCCTCCCCGACAGCGGGCGGACCGAACTCGACCTTCGTTCTCACCTGGAGTTCGATTCCCGCTCCGGACGGCTTCCTCTACGATGTTCAGATTAAGCGTCCCGGCGATACTGCCTTTACCGATTGGAAAATCGGCCGGAAGAAGCGCCGGGCGTCCTTCGTTCCGGACGGAGGGACAGGCGATTACCTCTTCCGCGCGCGACTGCGGAAGGTGAGCAATGGCGCGCATTCCGTCTACTCCCCGGGTCGCCGGATCAATGTGCAGCAAGCGACATTTGCGAACCACTGAACGTCGCCAGATCCCGAGGCGCCGGAAGGCGGCGGCACGGAACTACTGCGGTTTTGGCACCGAGAGAAAGCCGGGCTCGCTTTCTCTTATACGAGGGGAAAACCGGTCGGAGCGGGTGACCGGAATTTTATTTCTAACACAAAAAAAGTTTCTGGCATAATCCGAAAAATCATGTATTTACTCCGCCAATCATGCTCATCCATACCCTCCTGAAACTGTTTCGCCGCTTCTCCACGCTGCTTGTTTTGGCTCCAGCCGTCTGCTTTGCCGCAGAAGACGTAGGTGCCAAGGCACCTGGCCGAGACAATCCGAAGAAACCCGGTAACGCCGCTGTCCGTCGCGAAACGGATGACGCAACTAAACGACGCAACGCAATGCGCGAATGGTATGAAACGCCCGTCACGGCTAATTACCTTCGCTTCCTGAACAATGCCGCAGCCCGCGAACGCGCGCGCAATGGCCGACTGCTGCCGTCCGGCACGACAAACACCGGCGGGGCATCCACCAGCAGCGAGACGAGCCCCACGACCGCGGCGGTGACGGGAACAACCTGGACCAACCTCGGTCCGAACCGCGCCAGCTACCTTAGAAACGGCAGCTACACGCTGAATAAAACCGACTCTGGCCGGGTGGTGGAAATCGTCCCGGATCCCTCCAACGCCGACGTGCTTTATGTCGGAATGTCCGGCGGAGGCGTCTGGAAGACCACCGACGCGATCTCGGCAGCGCAACCGACCTGGACGCCGTTGACGGAGTCTCTCGGCAGCCTTTCCTGCGGTGCGCTTGCGACCGATCCAGTCAATACTTCTACGCTCTACCTCGGTCTGGGCGACTCTTTTGACGGCACCGGCATCGGGTTCACAAAATCGACCGATGGCGGAGCGACATGGGGACCGATCATTTATCTCGGCAACTCCACCAAGATCACAGAGATCAAGGTGGCAACGAATGGCACCACCCTTCTGGTCACCACGGATAAGGGCCTGTTCCGTTCCACTGATGCCGGCGAGAATTTCGCGCCGGTTTCCATCGCGACCGGATCGGCTGAGGCGCCATACGGCTGGAGCATCGCCTGGGGCGGTGGGACCAACTACGCGCTCACGCTGGAGGCTAAACCGAGCGTGACCAGCGGCACAACCGATGGTCAGGTATGGTACAGCACGAACGATGGCGCCACCTGGACGCGCGCCAGCGGCCCGACCAAGTCGACCGGTGTCGGCCGAATGACGATCGCCTCTTCTCCGCTGAACCGGAACGTCATGTTCGCGGAAGTGGCCATTCCGAACAGCTCCGCCTCGACAGATCTGGCTGATTTCTTCCGTTCTACCGACGGCGGGAAGAGCTGGACGGCAATGGGCGCGACCGCGCGCAAGGTCAGATACACCAATCAAAATACGGAGTCCTCTTCGCCTTCATCGCTGTTGAACGGGCAGGGCTGGTACAACCAGCTCGTCATCCCCTCGAAAGACAATCAGGGGACGGTATTCTTCGGCGGCGCATTGCTGCTCGCCAAGGCAAGCAACGCGCTCGGCACTGCATCCTACACTCAGATGACGAACTGGCTCGCTCAGTTCAGCCTGCCCTACGTGCATGCGGATTTCCACGCCGGCGCCTATGATAAAAACGGTAATCTCTATGCCGGCAGCGACGGCGGCATCTTCATGTCGGCTGATAATGGCGTGACCTGGACCGATAAGTACAACATCGGCATCTCTGCGCACCTGCTCTACTCCGTCGGATCGTCGGAAGCGGCGCCCGATGCAGTCATTGGAGGTCTGCAGGATAACGGCACCCGCGTGCGCGAGCTTAATACCAGCACCTTTAACCAGACGATCGGCGGCGACGGGTTCGGCTCGAACGCGCACGCAGGCAATGGCTCGCTGATGCTCGGCTCGCTCTATTACACGCGCATTTACAAGAGCACCGACGGCGGCAACAACTTCTCTTCCGCCTCCAGCGGCATCACGGAGAGCGGCGGCAGCTCGGCGCCCTTCGTGACGCGCCTTGTCCCGTGGCTTGGCGACGCGAGTGCCAACACCGTATTCACGCACGTGAACCTGAAGGTCTACAAATCCACGAACTACGCGGGCTCCTGGAGCCCGCTCGGAACCACGGGATTTATTTCGAGCGGCGCGTTGCGCAATGTCGGCGTCGCCAATTCAAATGGCAGCGTCATCGGAGCGGTCGCGAGCGGCGGCCGCGTCTATCTCACGAGCAACGGCGGCAGCTCGTGGAAGGAGACTCCGCAGCCTCCGAACAACGGCTTGAGCATGAGCTACATCTCCTTCGACACGAGCAATGCGAATACCGTTTACGTCGCTTCGGTCGCTCCTGATTCCACGAAGAATCACCTGTGGAAATCGACAGACTTCGGCGTTACCTGGACAGCGCTGGACAGGACAGCGTCCCAGACCAGCAATGGAATACCTCCCGGGGTGCCGGTGAATACGATCGTGAACGATCCGACCGCTCCCACCACGCTCTTTGCCGGCACGCATCTGGGCGTCTACAGCTCCACCGATAGCGGCAACACGTGGTCGCGCTTCGGTGCGGGTCTGCCCCTGGTGAATGTGACCGACTTCTATATATCGCCCAGCAGCAGCCGCATGCGGGCTGCGACCTTCGGCCGCGGCTTTTGGGAGCTGTTGCCGTAAGCAACCTCCCGTAACGAAGAGGGCAGCGTCAGCTGCCCTCTTTTGCTGTACATGAGCCGTTTGACTTTCCCGGCTGACAAGACGCTGCCGCGGCGGGTAATCTGCCCAATTCGCTATGAAGACCAGCCTCGCCGGGATATGCCTCTCGATCATGAGCGCTTTTCGTATTCTCGCCGCCTCTGAACCTGGCGCGCCGGAGTCGCGCTTCGCGCAACTCGATGATCTCAAGGTCCATTACACGAACTACGGGGAGGGTCCGTTTGGTGTCGTGTTCGTCCACGGTTGGAGCTGTGATGAAACCGTTTGGGACAAACAGGGACCAGCATTGGTCGCTCAGAACGTGCGAGCCATCACCATCGATCTGCCCGGCCACGGCCAAAGCGATAAGCCGCGGATCGCGTACACCATGCATCTTTATGCACGCGCGATTAACGCCGTGCTGCGGCACGCGCGCGTTGAAAAGGCTGTTCTCGTGGGGCATAGCAACGGCACCCCGGCAATCCGCCAGTTTTACCGCGATTTCCCGGCGGCGCTCAGCGCGCTGGTGATCGTGGACGGCGGGCTACGGCCCTTCGTGGCTGCGGCTGAGATGGACAAGTTTCTCGCTCCCCTGCGTGGCGATGATTACGCGAAAGCTGCCGGGGGTTTCATCGACAGGATGACGAAACCGATCGCCGACCAGCGCCTTCGCGACCAGATCAAAATGATGATGCTGCGCACGCCGCAGTACGTTGCGCTCAGTGAATTCGAAAACAGCGGCGACCCGGAGCTGTGGAAGCCTGACGAGATTCGCGTGCCAGTATTGATGGTTTTGGCGAAACAGCCGGCGTGGACAGAGGAGTACGAGCAGTTTGCCCGGTCCATCGTTCCGCGCCTCGATTATCAGGTATGGGAGAATGTCTCGCACTTTCTCATGATGGAAAAGCCGCGCGAGTTCACCGATGCGCTGCTCAGCTTCATGCGCAAGCACCTGCTCCTGCCGGAACGCGCCTAGCACGCGCCTCGCGCTCGAAGCAGACTTCCTGGCGTTGTGGCGCTGGTATGTGTTGAGTTCGCCGGAGACGGCGGCTACAACTGGCGCGATGTTCGAGGCCGTCGATTACGTGATTCGTCCACTCGAGCCAGCGGATGAGCCGATCCTCTGGGAAATGCTTTACCAGGCACTGCATACGACGCCGGGTGAAGCCGCCCCGCCGCCCGAGATCGTGCGACGTCCTGAATTTGCCCGCTACGTGGAAGGCTGGGGGAGGCCCGGTGACACCGGCTTTGTCGCACACGATGCGGGCGAGGGTCTACTCCTGGGAGCCGTCTGGCTGCGGCTGCCTACCCGCGAAGCGAGACAGTCAGGCACCGCGGAGGGTGCAATTCCGGAATTGGCCTTCGCGGTCAAATCGGGCCATCGCGGCCGCGGTATTGGAACGGCACTGCTCACGCAACTGGTTCGTGCAAACCCGCAGTATTCGGCCGTCTCGCTAAATGCAACAGCCAACAAGCCCGTCCTTCGACTTTACGAGCGGTTTGGTTTCCGGGTCGTGGAGCAAAGCGCCGATGCGATCATTCTGCGGCGTGAACCCTGAGCCGCCTCCGCAAGCAGCCACCGCTGCTCCCGCGACCGTTATCCGGTGACGTTTTTGACTATGCGGCTGATTGCCTGCCCGACTCCGCCGGAGCGCTCCCGGTTTTCTTTCCCCCGCTTTTTCGCTGCAGCTTTCGCCTTCAGGTTGATCACCGACCGGGCGAGTTTGGTCAGCCTTTGATCGGTTGCCCCCTCCTCCTTTAGCGTCGTGTCGAGCAGCTTCGCGCCCTTTTTGTCGCCCAGGAGTTCCGCGTAAGTCCGTGCGCATCCGTAACCGGCGATCTCATAATGCTCGACGCGCTGGGCCGCCGCGATGAGGCCGGCATCGCGCACCTCCTGGTCCGCGTCTTCACCGACCATCTCGTCGCCCTCTTTCAGAACACCTTCCATCCCGGCACATTTCGGAGCACGAGTGGATTCGCCCTGGCGGGCGAGAAGGTCTTCCAGCCGCTTCGCCTGGCGCTTTGTCTGCTCCAGGTGCTGGCGGAATGCCGAGGCAAGCTGGCGATTAGTGGCCGCTTTCGCCATCTTCGGCAGCGCTTTGATGATCTGTTTCTCAGCGCTGTAAAGATCTTTCAGCTCATGCACGTACAGGTCTTTCAAGGTTTCGAGTTCCATACCGCTGGGAATCGGATGTGCAATCTTCCGCGGCCCTTTCCTCGGCGCGCATTGGCTTGTAGGGCGTTTCTGTGAAACGCCACCGTTTTGGCGACGGGAGGCGTCTGACACAGACGCCCTACAACTGGCGGCGGGAATACGATCGCAACGCCTTCTTATCGTGGTCGAATTTCTCCTGTCACCTCGGTGATCACAGGGTAACCTTCAATCTTGCGCGGAAGCGAAGCGTCGCCAGCCGCCCGCGGCCGGGAGAGCATGATTTTCAAGCAACTGGTCGTGCCGTCCTCCAGCAGGCCGACGTAAACGCCCACCACCCCGGGCATTGCCAGCAACTGTTCGTCATTGTCGGCCAGCACGGCATTGATGTCGCGCCGCGGGGAAGGCGATCCGGTCTGTGTCATCGCATCAGGCGAGCCGAGCGCGAGCGTCAGTGCGAGGAAACTTCGCAGCCAAAGCCGCTTCGGAGTCATGAGTGAAACATGCTTCAAGAAGCGGGAACCGAAAACGCCCGTTCGTCTCTCGCGAACGGGCGTCTCCAGAGAACACAAGCTTCCGCTTACGGCGCTCCGACCATGGTGGCGCCGAGGAACGACAGCACGTCACTAATCGGATTGGCGATAGCGCTCGAGCTGCTGCCGGCAAAAAGGAGACCTACGGCGCGAGGCCTGGTGGCCACGTCTTCCACCATCAGCGAACCGGAGTCGCCGCTATTGAGGAAACGGCTTCCCCTGTTCGCGATCACGATCTGTCCCGTGAACGTCTTCGTGAATGCTGTCCCACCGGCGCATTCGTTATCGTAGGTGATGTTCACGGTCGCGTTGAGGCCGGAAATGGAACTGCGCGTGAAGCCGGTGGTGCGTCCGCTTTTCTTAACCGCCTGGTTCAACGCCGCGGCCACTGTTTGGGAAGAAATCGGACCGATCTCCAGAATCGAGCCGTCAGCCGCGACCATTCCAGAAACGACCGCTGCCACCGCGCAATCGACGTTGCTGCCGGGAAGGGCGCTTTTTTTCACCAGGGTCGCGACGCTTTGGCCATTAGCGGCCGTGCAGTTGATGTCGATCAGTCCCGGCTGAATCACACTGTCTCCGGTTGTGGCGACCGTCCCGTTTCCGCCGGGAACGATATCAGCTTCGAGCACGTGGTAGTTACTAAGAATGTGCTGCTGGCCGCCGATCCACACGAGCGCGCCGAGCGTGCCCCCGCAGCAGTAGCCGTTCGCGAGGTCTTTCGCCCAGCCGCCGGAGGTGCCCAGTTGAATGGGCGGTGTTTGCTTCGCTTTGTGGCTTACTCCGCTGCCCGGTTTAGCCATTGCTCGAAATTTATCCGTCAGCTCGACCCGCACACTGATCCCACGAGCCTGCGCCGGCAGGCTTCGCGCAACATCACCGGCCTTCTCCGCATCGCGATCGATGTAAACAACGAGTGCGGGAGTCCCCGCCGCGTCCAGCCCGACAGCCGTCCCGAGAACCTCCGGCTGGCGCATCCATTCAGCGGTTACCTCCTGCTGCGCCGCCATCACCGCGCGAACCGCGGCGTGTGTGTTATCGAGCAGTCCCGGAGGAGCCGCGTTGGTGTTGTCGAATACGAGGAGAAGCGAAGCAAGAGCCGCAGCGCCCTTGCACAGCCAGCGGAGGGAGGGATGTAACATGTTTCGCTTATAGCAGTCCTGGCGTTGAAAGCACATAAAGAAATTCCCGCTGCCAGGCGGAGTCGCTCTTCAGCAGCTCAGTCTGTGCGCACAGCTCCGATCTCAATCGAAGGCACGACTCTCTGCTATGTGCCGCGAACCTCCAAGTTGTAGCGCCGCCGAATGCTGGAGCCGAGCTTGCGGATATCTGCGCCGTAAATGTGCAGGGAAACTGCGAGACCGCTCCCGTGGTTAGCCACATGATGAATGTCGCCGGGGGGGACCAGCGCAGCCACGAATCCCGCCGGGTTGATGGTGTGGCCCGCGACGCGCAGGTGCGGATCGGCTTCACCGCCGCAAAGTTGATAGGTTGTCTCGTGCTCTTCGCCGCAGTGGACGCCAACCACGCACCAGGAGACATGATCGTGGATCGGTGTGGCCTGGCCCGGTAGCCAGACAAGCGCGACGACGGAGAAGCTGCCATCGGCTTCCACGTGCAAGATATGCTGACGGTAATTCGACCCGCCGGGTTCCAGTTGCTGCTCCGTGAGGAACTCGTCCGAGCAGAGAAACGGCCGAAGAAGATCGGCCACCTGCGAACCGGTTTCTCTTTGGCCCGCTCGCGACTGCACCACATCGCGAACCGAAGAGATTAAGCGGTTAAGGGCGGGACTGCTGTTTGTTCGGGCGGCCGGAAGTATGCTCGTCGTCGCCATCCTACCAACCGGTCTCTCCCTGCGGTATCACCGCTTCTAGGAGTAGCGTCCGTTCTCCTCAATGTCGATGGTAAACGCGCGCGAGAGCGCAGGGGCGGTAGTGTTGGCTGATTGTCAGTGACCACTGGCGGTTCGGCGGGTGGCCGGCTCCAACAGCGGGCGCCGTTAAGGTAGCGCAAGCTTCCAGCTTGCATGGTAGGGAAGGCTGCAAGCTGGAAGCTTGCGCTACCTCGGCGATAGGTATTCTCGGCGGCCTCTTCTCGCTCGCTGGATTCGTTTTATTGGCTGCATTTCTGCTGCGGACACCCAGCGCGCCGGAAGCGTAGTTGCACATCGGGCGCTAGATGGGCCTTGCGCTCATCTGATCATCGCGCAACACGCTTGCTTGCCGCCCCGGCTGCGGATTGACACCATCTCGTCGACCATGTCCGCCACTTCCGAGTTGTCGTCCTTTATCTGCACGGCCTGCGGCACGCAATTTCCCGAAGCCTCGGAGCCCCCGCCCTCCTGCGCGATCTGCGGTGATGCGCGGCAGTTCGTCCCGCCTTCAGGACAGCAATGGACAACCGCGCGGGCATTGCGCGCTTCGCATCGGAACGCATTCCAGCAATACGAGCCGAACCTGATCGGGATCGGGACCGTGCCAGAGTTTGCCATAGGCCAAAGGGCACTGCTCCTCCGCACGCCGGAGGGAAACTTCCTCTGGGACTGCATCAGTTTGCTGGACGAGGCAACGGTTGAAATCGTCCACGCGCTCGGCGGCCTGCGCGGGATCGCGATTTCGCATCCGCATTTCTACTCCGCCATGCTGGAATGGAGCGATGCGTTTGGCCGCGTCCCGATTTACCTGCACGCCAAGGATCGTGAGTGGGTCATGCGCAAGGGCGATGCGATCGTCTTCTGGGATGGACCGCAACGGCAGCTAGCCGATGGAGTGACGCTGGTGCATTGCGGTGGCCATTTTCCCGGCGGAACGGCGCTTCACTGGGCGCAGGGTGCGGGTGGCGGCGGAGCGCTACTCACCGGCGACATCCTCTCCGTCATGCCGGACGGCTTCGTCACCTTCATGTACAGTTACCCGAACGCGATCCCGCTTTCCGCGGCCGCAGTGCAGGGCATTGCTGCGGCGGTTGAGCCATTCGCCTACGACCGCGTATACGGAGGCTGGTGGGACCGCGTCATCCCGCGCAACGCCAAGGCCATTGTGCACGAATCGGTGAACCGCTACGTCGCGGCATTGACTTCCGAGGCGAAAAAGTGATTGGCGCCTGCAAAATTCAGCAACTAACTTCGCGCGGCTCCAACTCCTCGGGCCAGCTCTCCCTCCTATGATCAACGTCATGCGCAAGAACCAGAGGATTCTCTGGATCATTATCGCGATCCTGGCGCTCCCGTTCGTTTTCTATTTCCAATCCGATATCCTCAACTTCGGCGGGAATAATGAAGCGGGGCGGCTTTACGGCCGGCCTGTTTCGCACGTCGAGTTCCAGCGCAACGCGCGCTTCTTCAATCTAGCGCGGGAGCTCGGGATGACTGTGTTCCTCCAGGACATGGTCTCCGGCGCGAACTCGCTCGAGGAAGCCTACGCCGAGTTCACCTGGAATCGCCTCATTCTGCGCCACGAAGCTGAGCGCCTCGGCATTCAGCCTTCCGGGCCGGAGATCGCGAAGGTGGTGAGAAATCTTCAGGCGTTCGGCAGCGAGAAGGGCTTCGACCTGAGCAAGTACAACCAATTTACTCAAACCGTCCTGCCCGCCTTGGGTTTCGGCGAGGCGCAAATCGAAGAGGTGGTCGCGGACCAGCTCACTCTCGATCGCGTGAAGGAGTTGATCGCTATCGGTGTGCACGTGCCGGAGGCGGAGCGGGAGGAAAATTACACGCGCGCTTTCGGAAAGAATAGCGTCTCGCTGGTGCGCTTGCGCTCCGAGGATTTCGGGGAAGACCTCCAGATCGGCGAGGAGGAGATCGCGAAGTACTACGAGACACACCAGGCAGAGCTCAAAAGCGAAGAGAAACGAAAAGTCAGTTTCGTCAGCTTTGGGCTGGACGAGGAGCAGAAGAAACTCGCAGGCAAAGAGCGCATCGAAGTCCTGCAAAAGGCCGCCGACCGCGCCAATGATTTTAATCAGGCTCTGCTCGAGAAAGGGGCGCAGTTCGAAGAGTTGGCTGCCAAATTCCAGATGCCGATCCAGGTGACGGGTGAATTCACCCGGTCGGCTCCGGACCCGCTCCTGAGCGCAGATCCACAACTCGCGACCGCCGCCTGGCAGCTCACGCCCCAAGAGCCAAACAGCGACGCGATCCAGGTGACTGACAGCTTTTACATTCTGCACTTGAGCGGCGTCGATCCGCCGAAGCCGCTCACGCTCGAGGAAGCGACACCGAAAATCGTCGAGAGCCTCAAAAATCAGCGGGTGCGGGAAATGGTCGCGAGCAAAGGTGCGGAAGCGGCCCAGAAGATACGTGACGCTCTCAAATCCGGCGTGCCGCTGGACGCAGCGCTGCAGGCGAGCGGTTTGCCGGCGGAAAAGATTCCGCCCTTTGCGCTCTCTGACCAGCCGGCACTGAAAGTGGAACCGGAAAAGCAACCGGAACCTGAAACACCCGACTTGCCGATGATCAAAAGCGCGGTCTCAGCTCTGGCGCCCGGCGAAGTGAGCACGTTAATCCCGACCCAGACCGGCGGCATCGTGGCGGTTCTTGAAAAGCGCGAAGAACCGCAGACCGATCCTTCCGATCCGGCGAGAAACTTCTTCAACTTGCGTTTCCTAAAGGGGAAACGCGATCTGGCCTTTCACGAATGGCTGCGCGAGCGCCGGCGCGAGGCGGGCGTGCAACCGGCCGCCGAAACTGCCGAAGGCATGCCGGTCGAGCCCGGTTAGCCTCCTTGGCAGGGATGGACCAGCTGGAGGAGCTTTTCGACGACGCGAACGGCGACCTGGCGATTGGCGAGCTGGAGAGCGCGGTCGGGAAATATCGCCGCTGCGTCGAGATTGATCCTGCGTTCTTCGATGGCTGGCATGCGCTCGGCATGGCGCTGATGAAGCTCGGGCGTTTTCCCGAGGCGATTGAAGCCGGGAAACGCGCCGTCGAGTTGCAGCCTAACGACCAGATTGGCTGGACCAGTCTCTCGCTCTTCTACAACCGCAACGGCGAGATCAAGGAAGCCGAAGCCGCCGGCACCAAAGCCAAGATTCTGAGCTGGGGCGGAAAGATCGCGAACGAATAGCCGAGAAATGCGTCGCTCGGTTCCGGAAACCCGGCGCGTGAGGGTCTTGGTAGGGACATCGCGCTGCGATGTCCGAACGGCGTGCCACGCGTAATCACCGGCTGAACGTCAGTCGGGCGAGCCACGCACGTCGGACCATCGTGCACCGGCGTAGCGCCGCGCAACTCACCAGATACTCACCCGCTTGTCCGGCGGACGAACCATCGGGCAACCGTCCGGCAGCTTGAAGGCCTTTTGGAACTCGGGTGTGTTGGAGAGCGGACCGTTGGCGCGGAACTGGGTCGGCGAGTGGCTGTCCACCATCAGCCGGCGCTTGATGTCTTCTTCGCGCGTGTTTGCGCGCCAGACTTGCGCCCAGCCGAGGAAGAAACGCTGCTCCGGCGTGAAGCCGTCGATCTTCTCCCGCTTGCCGCTCTTCTCCAGCGCCTTCTGCAGCGCCGCGAAGGCGAGCTTTACTCCACCATCGTCGGCGATGTTCTCGCCCAGGGTCAGCTTGCCGTTGATGCGCTGGCCAGGAAGCGGCTCGTATTCTTCATACTGCTGCACGATCCGCTCGGCGCGTTCCTTGTATTTCGCAGCGGATTCGGGCGTCCACCAATCCCGCAAATTGCCCTGCGCATCGAATTGCCGTCCCTGGTCGTCGAAGCCGTGGGAGATCTCGTGCGCGATGACCGCGCCGATCCCGCCGTAGTTGATCGCGTCGTCCGCCTTCGCATTGAAGAACGGCGGTTGCAAAATGCCCGCCGGAAAGACGATCTCGTTCATGTTCGGGTTGTAATAGGCGTTCACCGTGGGCGGCGTCATGCCCCACTCGGAGCGGTCGATCGGCTTGCCGACTTTCTTTAGCTGGCGGTCCGTCTCGAAGACCGCGGCGCGGATTGCATTTCCGGCGTAGGAAACGCGATCGATTTTGAGCGTGGAATAATCGCGCCACTTGTCGGGATACCCGATCTTGACCGTGAACGCAGCCAGCTTCTTGAGCGCTTCCTGTTTGGTGGCGTCGTCCATCCAGTCGCGCGTCTTGATGCTGTCGGCCATCGCTTCCTGCACGTTCTTCACCAGCTCGAGCATGCGGGCCTTGGATTCCGGCGGGAAATTGTCCGCCACGTAAAGCTTGCCAAGCGCTTCGCCGATCGAAGCATCGGTCGACTCCACCACGCGTTTCCAGCGCTCCTTCAGCTTTTCCGCGCCGGTTAGCGTTTGGCCGAAGAACCGGAACTGTTCATTCACGAACGCGCTCGAGAGCTCCGCAGCCACCGCCTTGATCAACTGCCAGCGAAGATAGGTCTTCCAGTCCTCAATCGATGTGGAAGCGAAAACCTGGTTTGCTGCCTTGAAGAAATCCGGCTGGCCGACATTGATGTCGCCAGGCTCAGTCAGGTTGATCCCCTTGAAATACTCGGCCCAGGCCCAGTCAGGCGTGAGCGCCTGCAACTCCGCCTGCGTCATCTTATTATAGTTCTTCTCCGGATCGCGCAGCTCAACCCGCGTCCGCGCCGGAACCGCTAGCGCCGTTTCGATTGCCATCACTTTCCGCGCGCGCTCCGTCGCGACCGGAATGGGGTCGCCGAGAAAGCCGAGCATATTGGCCACGTGCTCCACATATTGTTCGCGGAGCTTTTTCGAAGCGTCGTCCTCCTTCGTGTAGTAATCGCGGTCCGGCAGACCTAACCCGCCCTGATACGCCTGCGCGATCACCATCGACGCGTTCTTGTCGTCGGCCCCGGAAGTGAAACCGAAAAACGCGCCCACACCCATGTTGTGCAAATGCGCGATCGCTTTCAGCACGTCGCCGCGGTTCTTGATCCCGTCGATCAGCTTCAGCTCTGCCGCGAGCGGCTTGTCTTTCGCGGCCTCCACTGCTTTCTCGTCCATCCCGCTGGCGTAGTAATCGCCAACCTTTTGCACCTCCGGCGCCAGCTTCGGATCGGCTTTCGTCTTTGCGGCTTTCTCCGCCACCTGCCGCAACGCCTCGTTATTCTTCTCCGCCAGCTCGTTAAAGCTGCCCCAGCGCGAAAACTCCGGCGGGATCGGATTGTTTTTCAGCCAGCCGCCATTGGCGTAAGTGTAAAAATCGACCCCAGGATCTACAGACGTATCCATGTTTTTGATGTCGAAGGCGGGCGGATCCTTGTCGATCTTTGGCTTCGCTTCGCCCGTGGCGGTTTGACCCGGAGCGGGCGTCGCAACAGGGGGAGCTTTGTCGCCCGGCGGCTTGGCCGGATCGCGCACCGTCGGCGGTGGTGTGGTCGTGCCGAGCGGCTTCGCTTTCTCTGGCTCGGACTGGCCGAAGAGATTGCTCGCCGCCAGCAGGCCGACGAGCAAGAGGGAAGGGGTCTTGGTCATCGGCCAACAAACTGCAAACCCTGCCCTTGTCCAATAGGGTAGGGACGGCGCGCTGCGCCGTCCGAAGCGCGTGGCAAGTTCAAGGCATTCAGATCGTCACTCATGTAGTCCCACTGGCCGGACGCCGCAGCGCGGCGTCCCTACCGCACCCGTTGTCAGCTAGGCGCGGATGTTGCATAATAGGGCTCCATGCGTCTATGGATCCGATTCGCGCTTTGCCTCGCGCTCGCTCTTCTGCCCGCGACGCAACCGGCACGCGCGGCCTCGGATTGGCAGGTGATAAAGGTCGGCCGCTGGGATTACCTCACGGTCGACAACATCGCGAAGTTTTACGGCTTTGCCGGCGAGGTGGGGCCGACGGGCAAGACAATCCGCATCGACAACGGCCGCAACAGCCTCGAAGTCACGCTCGACAGCCGCGAAGCCATTATAAATGGCGTGCGCAATTGGCTCTGCTTTCCCGTTATTCAGCATCCGGACGGCAAGTTCCTCGTGTCACGTATTGACCTCGCCAAAACCATCGAGCCGCAATTCCGCCCGCACATGATCGCGAATCTGGGCCGGCTGAAAACGGTCGTGCTCGATGCCGGCCACGGTGGAATCGAAAAAGGCGCCGGCAGCAGTTACGGGCATGAGAAGGAGTTCACCCTCGACGTGGCCCGGCAGTTGAAGCCCCTGCTCGAAGCCAAGGGGCTGCGCGTGATCATGACCCGCAACAGCGACGATGTCGTCCCGCTTCCCACGCGCGCCCGGATCGCCAATGCCACGAAAGATTCCATTTTCGTCAGCATCCATTTCAACGCCACTGACGCGAACCCGCACGCGACCGGGTTCGAGATCTACTCGCTCACCCCGCGCGGTGCTCCTTCCACGCAGGACAACAAGCTCCTCGCCCGCTTCGCCAGGATGCAGGCAGGCAGTCCGGTCGACGCGGCGAGCCTCGCCCTCTCCACCTCCGTCTATCACGCCATGCTCGGCTATATGCCGGAGTTCGATCGCGGAATAAAACGCGCCCGCTTCGCCGTCCTCCGCCTCACCCAGGTCCCTGCCATTCTCGTGGAAGGCGGCTTTATGAGCGAACGGCAGGAAAGCCGGTTGATCGCAAAGCCCGAGTGGCGCGCCAAGCTCGCGCAAGCCATCAGCGTCGGGATCGAGAACTACAAAAATCTGATCGAGAAAAAGCAGCGCCCCATGATGCTGGCTGATTACCGGCGCCAATTGGAGGGCGTGCTCGTCGCGCGTGATGCGAACGCGCGTCCCGCTCCAACCACTGCAGCGCCGCCCGTGTTCGCCGCCAGCAATCAGGAAGGCGGATTAATCGCGCGGCTCACCAACGCGCTCCGCCGCGAGCCGTCGCCGCAGATATCGCTGAATGAAACCGCATCCGAGACCGAACCGGAAGAGGAACATTCCACCGCGCCGGCGCCCGCTGCTGGCGCACCGCCCGCCTCGGAGCCTGCGCAGCCGCCGGAAGAACCCGCTGCCGCCGCGGCGCCGCCGATCTTCCCCGCTGCTAACGTGCAACCGCCTGCGCCCGATGCGCAGTTCACGAACACTCTGCGCAACGAACCGTCGGACCAAATCGCGCTGAACCAAACGCCCGCCGCAAACGCGCCCGTCGCACCGCACGAGGACGGAGACGCGACCGGCTCCGCGTCTCCCGCTGCGCCTCCTGCAGGCGATGCGCAGCAGGTCGCCAAGGCGTCAGACGAAGCTGCCGAAATGCCGGCTGCGCCCGAGCCCGCGCCGGTTATAAACGCGAATGGCGACAAAATCGACCCGCCGCCCCCAGGCGAAGGTCCCACGCCCGCGGCCAAGCTCACGATCTGGCAAAAGATCGCGCGTCAGCTCCCGCTGCCGAAGTTCCGGCAATAGTCGCCCTCGTACCGAGCGGCAGTTCCAGGTACAATTCGCAGCGACCGCGGAGAGGGACATTCTCCGGCAATCAAGTTCTTGGCGCGCGTTTTCCGCAGCTCAAACTCAGATTTCGTCAGGCGGTCCGCCGCGTTCGGAGCCTCGACACAGTTAACCCAACCAAAGGAACCGAAATGAAAAGATACGTCACATGTGCAATCGCAGCCCTCTTCACCACCAGCCTCGTCGCCCTCGCTTCTCCGGAAACCGACGCGGCTATGACGCGGGAGAAAGCGGCCTGGCAGGCCTACAAGGACAGAAAGACGGAAGAATTCCGCAAGATCCTGGCGCCCACCTATCAGTCCGTCTACTCGGATGGGATGTGCGATGCGGCCAAAGAAGTCGCAGACATGACGAAGATGACCATCAAATCATTTTCACTCAGCGATCTCAAAGCCGTCTCCACTGATGCGGACACCATGATCGTGACTTACAAAGTCGCGCTCGACGCCACCGTCGACGGAAAAGCGGCACCCAGCGCGATGAATGCTGCCTCCGTCTGGCAGAAACAGGGCAGCGATTGGCAGGTCATCTTCCACACTAACGTGCCGGCCGACTCCGCGAGCGGCGCGGCCAAATAAGATCGCGCCTGCGCTGATATCTCCCGACCCGCTGCCGCATCGACCGGCGGCGGGTCGCTGCGTTGACTTCGAGACGACACCTAGTAGTCTGGGTTCGTAATTTTGCGGGGGAGCCACTGGCTGAGAGTCCCGCTACTTGGCTGCAAGTAGTGGGAG
>JBHENA010000012.1:17645-26923 GCA_046262275.1 Chthoniobacterales bacterium | reverse complement strand
GTCCAGAGCACGTTGCGGCTATTCGAACGGCGGCTGAGCGAACTCGAATCGCTGCTGCTGTAGCCAGACCGGCCTCTGCGAGTGTAGCTCCCATAGTTTTTGGCAAGCCTAATGCTTAAGACAGGAGCATGGAGTTTGAATGGCACGTCCAAGCAGCCGCCGGTTACGCCGAGCTGGGCATGTTCCGCGAATCCCTCGCGGAACTCGACGCCATTGCCCCCCGGCTTCAGAACCGGCCCGAAGTGCTGTATCTGCGCCTGCATCATCTCATGCGCAAAAGGCGCTGGGCCCACGCTTTGCGCGTGAGTCAAATGCTCTGCCGCGTCGCTCCAGACTGCGGGACAGGATTTCTTCACGCAGGATTTTGTCTGCATCAACTCGGCAAAACGGCCGAAGCCCGCAAGCTCCTGATCACCGGTCCCGTGGCACTGCTGAAGGAGCCCGTCTATTATTATAACATGGGATGCTACGAAGCGTTGCTGGGCAATATCGAAGACGCCGAAGTCAATCTGCAGATCAGCTTCAAGATGGACGCAAGCTTCCGCGATCTCGCGAAAAGAGATCCCGATCTGAAGGCGCTCCATGCGGTGATTTAAGACGCGCATTCCGAGGAGCGTTTCAAGGAGCGGCGTCCTCCAGGCCGCCGCGTTTATTCGATAGCTTTGGCAATCTCGCTTTCGTAGAGCAAGTACTCGCCGGCCGATAATTGTGCCTTTTCTGGATTGCGCCTGATGTAGCGCACGCAATTTGCGAAATGCTCGTCATGGCGCACGAGCCGATCGAAATAATCCGGCTGCCATAAACCGCCGGAGCGGCCGAGCAGCGAATTGATCTGCCGGCTTGTGAAGCTCTTCCATGTGCGGAGCAATTTCTCCAGCGGCCATTCCGAATGTTGCACGAACAATACATGCACGTGGTTCGGCATCACGACGAACGAGAGCAGGCCGACACGCACGCCATCGAAATGATGCAGCGCCTCCGCGACAATCCTAGCGCACTCCAGCTGCCGCAGAACACAATCGCCGTAGGCGGCGTCGAGCCAGCGCTCCATCGCGCCGGAGAATCGGCGATGATACTCCTGCTCGATTTCGACGCTCCACGGTTTCGGATTCTGGCGTAGCCATGCCTGGCGCTCCTCTTCCCACTGGCCGCGCAACTCTGCGGGAACGGAATCGGCCAGCCGAAAGGTGATGTAGTACACCGCGCCTGCCTGTTGCCAATGCGGCAGCCGATTCGTCGTGTGGCGGATCTCCTCATAAGGATTGAAGAAGCGTAGCTCCACAGCTCTTCAAGGAGCGGCGCTCTCCAGGCCGCCGCAAGAATAAAAAAACGGGGGCGGCCTGAAGAGCGCCCCTCCTTGTCGCCGCCCGTGCCGCGACTACTCTCCGTCAATTGATCACGTTAAACCACGCGCAGCTCAGAGCCCGCCTCACTCCGCTCTTCCAAGAAAACTTCCGCCGCTTCGGCGAACTGGGCGCCGCCGTTTCTGTCTGGCAGCACGCCAAACCGATCCTCGATCTGCACGGCGGCTTTCAGGATGCGCATCGTGAACGGCCGTGGACTGCAGACACGATCGTGCTGATCTGGTCGGCCACCAAAGGCCTTGGCAGCGCGTCCGTTTTGCACCTACTCCAGGAGCACGAGATCGAGCTCAACCGCAGAGTCGCGGAGTTCTGGCCCGAGTTTGCGCAGGCGGGGAAGGAAGAGGTCACGCTCGCGCAGCTTCTTTCGCATCAGGCAGGGCTGGCGGCGTTCGACGAACGGGTGGACGTGTTGGATTATCGCGCGGTGATTGCGGCGCTGGAACGGCAGAAGCCGCTCTGGGCTCCGGGGAGCGCGCATGGTTACCACGCCCGCACGTTCGGCTTCTTGCTCGATGAGCTGGTGCGACGCATTGATGGGGAGACTCTCGCCCAATATTGGCGCAGGACGTTCGGCGATCCGCTCGGGCTCGACATCTGGATCGGCCTGCCGGAGGCGGAACATGCGCGCGTGGCCACTATCTATGCGGCCAAAGCCGGGAAGGCACCGTCACCCGAGCAGTTCTACCGCGACCTGGCGAGGCCGGGAACTCTGGCCCGCCGCACCTTCACCTCTCCTTCTGGATTGCACGCCGTCAGCGCGATGAATGCGCCTGCAATTCGTTCGCTTTCGATGGTGTCGTTTGGAGGAATCGGCAACGCCTCTTCTCTGGCCAAGTTCTACGGCATGCTCGCGAATAATGGCGAAATGGGTGGCCGCCGCTATTTCCACCGGGAGACGATCGCAAAAATGATGACAACACTTGCGGCCGGAATGGACCAGGTCTTTCAGATCCCCACCGCCTTCTCCGCAGGCTTCATGAAAGATCCGCCTGCGCCTGCGTGGCGGATTTTTGGACCGTCAGCTACCGCTTTTGGTCATCCCGGCGCTGGCGGCAGCCATGCGTTTGCTGATCCGGAGAACGGCATCGCGTTCGCCTATGTCATGAATCAGATGGAGCAATCGCTTTTGCCCAACGAGAAGTCGCTGCGGCTCGTCGATGCGATCTACCAATAGCAACGCATCGCTATTCGCCCATCACCGTCACAACTACTCTCCTCCGGTGTGCTGCGCGCCGATGTTCGAAGAGGAATATTCCCTGCCAGGTGCCGAGTTGCAGCCGGCCTGCGGCGACCGGAACAACTTCGTTCGTGCGGGTAAGCACCATGCGAATGTGCGATGGCATGTCATCGCCGCCCTCTGATGTGTGCTCGAAATAGGGCGCGTCCTCCGGCACGAGGCGGTCGAAATATTTTCCCAGATCGCGCCGCGCCGTGGGATCGGCGTTCTCCATCATGATTAAACTGCAGCTCGTATGCTGCGCAAAAACTGTCGCAGTCCCTGCTTTGATCCCGCTTCGGGTCACGACGCCCTGCACCTCGTCGGTAATTTCGAAGGTGCCTTTGCCGCTCGTTGCCACGCGAAGTTCGCCGGTGTGCACCCGCATGAGGAAACGACCCTAATCGGCCGCCGACGCCGCGCAACGCACCCTCGCAGAGAATTCTCGGACGTGTAGTTTTCAGGGTGCGCAAACGCTTTGTTACCATCTCGGCGACGCTGTTCTTTCTCGCCGCAGTCCACGGCGCAACGGAAGAAAAGGAGATTCAAGAGCTGTATCGGCGCGGTTTGGCAGGCGACAAGCAGGCCGTCGAGCAATGCATTGCCCGGCTGGAGCAGGTTTTGCAGTCGCAACCCAAAAACCAGCTGGCGCGCGTTTACCTCGGCAGCGCCTACACGTTGCGGAGCCGCGATCTTGGCTTCGGTCCAAAAAAACTTCAGGCGCTGAAGCATGGTTTAGCCGTGATGGATCAAGCGGTCACTGCCGCGCCGGACGAACCCAAGGTGCGGCTCGCGCGCGCGCTCACCACTTCAGCTTTGCCCGGCATTTTTGGACGCCGCAGGCAAAGCCGGCAGGACTTCGAGTTCCTCGCGCAACTCGCCGACCGCGCACCTGACCGCTTCCAACGCGGCGATTTGCAACTGGTGTACTACCACGCGGGGTTGGCGGCAAAGGCTGCCGGTGATCGCGCCCGCGCAGCCATGCTTTGGCGCGAAGGCCTGAAGCATCCCTCCGATAGCGATCTGACGGCGAAGTTGAACGCAGAGCTGAGCGGAAGGTAGCGCAAGGTTCCAGCTTGCGTCACCCTGCCGGCAAGCTGGAAGCTTGCGCTACCATGCAGGACGATCTGGAGCGCGTTCTTTTTGATGAGGCGACGATCCTCACGCGCCTCGATGGCATTGCCGCGCAGATCGCGAACGATTACCGCGACCGCGAGCTGACCGTGATCGCGATCCTCAACGGCAGCTTGATGTTCATGGCCGATCTGCTTCGGCGCATCCCGCTGCCGCTGAAATTGGATTGCCTGAGCGTGGCGAGTTATCACGGCGGCCTGCAAACCAGCGGAGAGCTGATCTTTCGCCAGGTCGCTCTGCCTGACATCAAGGGCCGGCACATCCTGATCCTGGACGACATCCTCGACAGCGGTGTCACGCTCGCGGCCGTGCGGCAGAAGCTGGAGACTGCGCGACCCCTTAGCGTGCGCGCCTGTGTTCTCCTCCAGAAGAAGAAAGCCCGGCTGCGCCCGGTGGATGCGGATTACGTCGGCTTTGAGATCGAAGACGAATTCGTGGTCGGCTACGGGCTCGATTACATGGAGCGCTACCGCAACCTTCCTTGCATCGGCGTGTTGCGAAAAGAGCTGATCGCACAATGAAGGTACGCGTGCAGTTTTTCTCCCGGCTGAAAGACATCGTCGCCGCGTCCGAGCTGGAGCTAGATGTTCCGAAAGGAACAACGGCCGGCGAACTGTTGTCGCGTTTGTACGATCAGCACCCGCCCCTGCGCGAGTGGAACAGCAGCATCCTGATCGGAGCGGGGGTAGAATTTGTCGACCGCGACTACGTTCTCCAGGCTGACCAGGACATCGCCGTCATGCCGCCGGTCCAAGGCGGCTAAGGAAACGCGCTGACGCTGGATGACCAGGGCGGATTTTCATCAAATCGCAGCCGCGCTCAATCGCGCCGACGTCCCGTTTCTCGTCGTCGGCGGCATCGCTGTCAATGAACATGGCTATGGTAGAAACACCTTCGCTGTTGATCTGGTCATTCGTCTCGCGCCGGATCTCATAATCCGGGCCTTTGACGCCCTCGCCAAGATCGGATATCGACCCAGCGTTCCAACCACGGCGGAGCAGTTTGCAGATGCCGAGCAGCGCCGCCGCCTGCTCGAGGCGAAAAAGATGAACGTCCTCACCTTCTGGAGCGATCAGCATCGCAAAACGCCGCTCGATCTTTTTGTCACGGAGCCGTTCGACTTCGCGGCCGAATACGAGCGCGCCGAAAAGCGCGAAGTTGCGACTGGAGTGCCGGTGCGAATTGTTGCGCTCCAGACGCTGTTCGAGATGAAAAGGGCCGCGAATCGCCCGAAAGACTTGGCGGACATCGATGAGCTGAGTCTACTCTACGGATTGCCTTCGAGTTATGACCAGCCCAGATGAGCCCGGCATCGATTGGAGCGTGACGACTTGGAAAGGCTCGCGCCGTAAACAGCATGAGGAGTATCGTGCCATTCCCTTCAGCCGGAAGCTGGAGATCATCGAAGAGATGAATCGCTTCGCCTTGGCGACCCTCCAGGAGCGGCGCGCACGCGGCCTTCCTTACATCGACCCCTACACTGGCGACCGAGTCTCCGGCGCATCAGTTCGCGAGGAGCCGCGGCTTACGCCACCGAGTCGCGACACTTCTTGAAGCGCTCGTCGCGACGGCCGCAGTCTTCGCCCGCGCGTCCTCGCGTGTCGACTAAATTAGCCGCGTTGCTTCGACCTCTGGAAACCCATAGGTTGCGAAAATGAAGTCAACACGCATTCTGTTTCTCCTTTTCCTGGTCTTCACCTTCGGGCTCGCCGCCGGTATCGCGATCGCGGCGAAGGCGCTGGATCCGGGAACTTATCGTGGCAAATCCAAGCAGGACGCCGGCTCGGCTCTGACCGCTCTCGCCCGCCAACAAGCGGGAAAAGGGAGCTGGGAAAACATCGCTGTTGGCCGAGTGCTCTATCTCTCCGGGAATAAAGGGCAGGGGCAGGCGATCTTCGACGCGATGCTGGCGCGGAAGCGCGAGGGCAGCGATCGGATGCGCGTCGGCCGCGTCTATTGGGAAGCAAAGGAATGGGAAAAAGCGAAGGCGATGTTCACGCAGGCGCTCGAGCTCGAACCAAAGGACGCACCATGGCTGGCAGAGATCGGCGCCTATTACAATCTGATGGGCGAACGCGCGAAAGCCGAGGAGCTATTCGAGCGCTCCTTCCAGCGTGACAGCTCGGAGGTCTGGCAGACGGTCAACGTCGCGGGATCTTACCTTGGCGTGGAACCACTGCGCTAGAGTGAGCTTCTATTTCAGACAGGATTAACAGGATTGTACAGGATTAAAGAAAAAGCCTGCGCTGCAGCAATCCTGCATAATCCTGTTAATCCTGTCTGCTTTCAGTCCCGGAAATTCTTGAAGTTCGTCGCGACGCCGAAGTCCTTGCCGCGGACGAACTGGATGACGGCTTGCAGCTCGTCCTTCTTTTTGCCCGTGACGCGGATCTGCCGCTCCTGCAGTTGATTTTGCGTTTTGAATCCGCCGGCTTTGATCGCGGCGATGATTTCCTTCGCCTTCTCGCCTTCCAGCCCCTGCTGAATGTTCAGCTCCTGCCGCGCGTGACCCATCGATGAGATCGCCGGCTCTTCCTGCTTCACATTGCGCAGATCCACGCCCCGCTTGGATAATTTTCCAATCACGATCTCGCGCAGCCCGCGAAGCCGCGCCGCGTCTTCGGCCGTCAGGGTGATCTTGTCTTTGTCCGCTTCGATCTCGGCGAGCGCGCCTTTGAAGTCGAACCGCGTGGCTAACTCCTTCCGCGCTTGATTGAGGGCGTTGTCGATTTCCTGCTTGTCCACTTCCGATACGATGTCGAACGAAGGCATCCGCACATTTGCGATTGTCGATTTTCGATTGTCGATTGTTTTCTTCCCGCACGATGACGCTATTGCCGGTAGGACAAATCCCTGCTCTCGCTTTTCTCGCAGTCGTCGCGCTGGGTTTATCGAGCTGCGAGCGCGGCATTTCGCCGGAGCAAAAAGCTGTGCGTGCGGAACTGCGCCAGGCGTTGCGCGAGCGTTCCTACGAGAAGGCGGCCTCCTTGGCGCAGCAGGTGGTCGGATCCGCGCCTCACGAGAACGGCGCCTGGGAGCGCCTGGTGCGTGCTCAGGTGGGAATGCGCGATCTAGACGCTGCCACGCAGACGCTGCAGGAGTGGCGGAGCATAATCCCGACGCCCTCCTGGAAGTGGGACGAACTCACAGGTGACGTTGCGATCAAGAAAGGCGATCCGGCGCTTGCTCTGGACTCATGGACAAAGGCGCTGGTGGCGAGTCCTGCCAATGCGCGTCTACTGCGCAAGCTCGTCCGTCTGCAGCGTGCGCAGCGTCATTGGGCGGAAGAAGAAGCGCTTCTCAGCAGGCTGATCGATGTCGAGGAGACCGCGGTCCATCGGATCCAGCGCGCACTTTGCCGGCGACGGTTGCACCGCTGGCCGGAAGCGCTGAAGGATTATCGGCGAGCGCAGCAGTTGGGATCCGACGAGCCGGAGGTGCGCCGCGGCGCGAAGTTGCTCGAGCGAGTCTCGAAATTCCTCGCCGAGATTCGGGAACTGGACGCTCGGCTTGCCATTACCCCGATGGACGATCAACTCCTCGCCGATCGTGCGCTTCTATTCCTGCGCAGCGAAGATCCGGAACTGGCGCTGGAAGACAGCGAACGCGCATCCCAAGCCGGGGGCTGGGCGATGCGGCCCCGTCTTTTCCGCGCTATCGCGCTGACTGATCTCGGACGCGCGGCGGAGTGCGCGGCGCTCGGGATTGACAGCAGCTTGCGGCTGACAAACCTGACGCCGGAGTTTCTCGAAACCATCAGCCGCCTTGATGCCGAAATTTCGGTCGAGCGCACGAACCCGGAGCTGTATGTGACGCGGGCGTGGCACTTGAACGACATTGGCCAACCCGCCCTCGCGCTGGAGGATGCGGAGAGCGCGCTACGCTTCGATGCGAATTCAGCCGGAGCGCACGTAGAGAGCAGTTACGCCCTGGCAAAGCTTGGCCGCGCGGAGGAGGCGTTTGCGAAAGCGAAACGCGCCACGGAGCTCGACCCGAACTTCTCAACCGGATGGCAATATCGCGGCGAGCTCGAGATGAGCCGCGGCGACCACTTCGCGGCGATCGATTCGTTCAGCCGCGCGCTCGCGATCAATCAAACGCCCGCCGCGCTGCAAAAACGCGAGGAGTGCTACATCAAACTCGGCTTGCTCGCCAAGGCGGAAGAAGACCACCGCGCGCGCGAAGCGCTCAGGTAGCACAAGCTTTTTACTCGAAGCGTAGCGCGATGACCGGATCGATCTTGACCGCACGCCGCGCGGGGAAGTAACAGGCGGCAAACGCAGCCGCGCCAAGAAGCGAAGTCACCCCGGCAAAGATTGTCGGATCGCCAGGATCCACCCCATAAAGCAGAGCGCTGAGGAGCCGCGTGGCGGCGAAAGCGGCCAACAATCCGATGACCAGTCCGATAGTCGCGAGCGCCATCCCCTGCTTCAACACCAGTTGCACGACCTCGTGTCGTTGCGCGCCCAGCGCCATGCGAATCCCAAGCTCGCGCGTCCGCTGGCTGACCGTGTAGGCCATCACTCCGTAGACCCCCATCGATGCAAGAACGAGCGCGAGCAATCCAAACGTTCCCAGCAAGACCGCGCCCATCCAGGAAGGCCAAAGCGCGAACGCCATGTGATCGTCGATCGTTTTCTCGTAGACGATCGGGATGTGCATGTCGATCGCGCGCACGATCCGATGGCTCTCAGCCAGGATCGCACCGGGCGGGCCGGCAGTCCGAATGAAGAGCGTAATCGCGCCCTTCGGTGCTTCGAAAACCGGCTGATAAACCATCGCCGTCGGCGTCTCGCCCAGGCTCAGAGCCTTGATGTCTTTCGTAATGCCGATCACCTCCACCGGCTCGGTCTGGAAAAAACGAAACCGCCGCCCAATTGCTTCTTCTCCAGGCCAGAATTGCCGCGCCATGGTTTCATTAATGATCACAACTCCAGCCGCCTTTTCCCTCGCATCTGCCTCCGTAAATTTGCGGCCCTTGAGGAACGGAATGCCGAGCGTTTCGAAATAGCCCGACGTAATCATACTGACATTGGCGAACTTGCGGTTCTGTTCCGTGTCGCCGCCGTTGCCTTCGGCATAAATCGTACGGCTCCGCCCGCCAAAGCCGAGTGGCACCCATTCGCCGGCATCAGCCTTACGCACCTGCGGATTGCGTCGCACCCGATCGAGCAGTTGCCGGATGGTTTGCAGCGCGCGCGCATTATCGTAACCGGCCAGGTTCAAATCGAGCGAGAGGAGAGCGAGATTTTCCCGCTGAAAACCGGGATCGATCGCCTGCGCCTTGTGAAACGATTTCAGAAACAATCCGGAGCCGATCAAAAGCAGCAACGAGACGGCAATCTGCGCCACCACCAGTAGGTTCCGCAGATTCCAGCGATTCGTGCTGCCGCCGCCGCTCGCAACGCGCTCGCGTAATCCCTCCGTGAGATCGGCGCGAACCGTCTGCAAGGCCGGCGCGAGACCAAAGATCACCCCGCTCGCGAGCGCCAGAACCAAGGCGTAAAACAGCACGCGCACATCGGGCGCGGGATCGAGAGCGAGCGGCACGGGCGTGGCGGGAA
>JBHENA010000012.1:0-17635 GCA_046262275.1 Chthoniobacterales bacterium | reverse complement strand
CGCCAGGAGCACGTCGCCAAGCCAGTAGGCGAGTAAGACGCCACCGATTCCGCCGAGCAACGCCAGCAGGACGCTCTCCGTCAGCAGTTGACGAACGATCCGGCCGCGGCCGGCGCCAAGCGCGAGCCGCACCGCCATCTCGCGCTGCCGCGTGGTCGACCGCGCGAGCAGCAGATTGGCGACGTTTGCGCAGGCAATGAGAAGAATACTCCCGGCCGCGGCCAGAAGGAGAAGCGAGACGTTGGTTACGCTGCCTTCACTCCCGGGAGAGCTGAGTCCCTGTGTTTTCGTGGATTCGAGCGACGCGAGCGTGACACTCCGTTCCTTGTTGAATTCCGGATAGGCTTGTTCGAGCTGGCGCGCCACTGTCTTGAGTTGCGCCTCTGCCTGCGAAATCGAGACACCAGGTTTCAGACGCGCGATCACGTTTAACATCAGCGCGCGGCGGTTCTCGTACCACTCGGTAAAGCCCGGCGTGGTCCATCCGCACATCGCCATCGGCACCCATAAGTCGGGCGCAACCCCGACGTCCGTGCCGGTAAAACTCGCCGGTGCGACGCCAATGACGGAGAAGCGGCGGCCGTTCAAGGTCAGTGCGCTTCCCACGAGATCGGGTTGTCCGCCCAGCTTCTTCCAAAAGCGGTGGGAGAGAACAACCACCGGATGCGCGTTCGGCGTGGCATCTTCCTCCGGGAGAAAACCGCGCCCCAAAAATGGCGCTACCCCGAGGACAGAGAAGTAGTTTCCGCTGACGCTCTGGGCGTAGATGCTGGTCGTCTCGCCCGCGGTTGTGAGGCCGAGCGGCACAAATTGATAAGAAGCCACGCCGGTGAAAACTGTGTTTTCCTTCGCGTAGTCGACATAATTCAGGTAGGAGCTGGGCCCTTTGCCGTTCCGCGCGTCGAGGGTGTAAATCTGCACTAGCTCCGCGGGCTTTCTCACCGGCAGTGGCCGCAAGAGCAGCGTGTTGATTACGCCGAAGATGGTCGTGTTGACGCCGATGCCGAGGGCGATCGCGAAGAAGGCAACCATTGCGAAGCCCGGGCTCTTGATCAGCATCCGGAAAGCAAAGCGCAGATCGTCGATCATTCGTCAGGCCGGTGGCAGAAGCACTCTGTCACGAAATGCCGCTTAGTACGCTTTGTCGATTCGGATATTCCCGCTCGTGCTTCGCAGCTTAAACTCCGTTGCGCTCGGCCCGCCGATCGTGGTGATCAGGCGGCGTTCGTCGCCGCTCTCTTTGCTTTTTTCGGCAAGCCGATTCCTGATGTGGCCGGTCGCGGTTGCCGCTTCAAGCCGAAGCGCCGCCGTTGCAGGAAGAGCGACACGGAGGTCACCGTCGCCGGTTTGCGCATCGAGGGAGAACGCCAGCTCTTCCCACCAGGGATAAGAAATGTCGATCCCTCCGTTCCCGACGCTCAGGCGCGCGGCGCTGAAGCAACTGCTGAAGAGCACCCGGCCTTTTCCGAGCGTTGCTTCAATGCGGGGACCCCGAATACCTTCGATCACAATCTCGCCGTTAGACAGCTCTATCTTGGAAAGGGTGCAGGATAACGGCACTAGAATCGTGTAGTCGACGGTACCCGAGCGGTCCGCCAGAAGCGATCCTTGCGGCAATGGTGGGAAAATCGTGTCGATCGCGGCGGAATCGCCGTCCACCTGCACGTTAACCTTGATCGCATCCACCCGCTCTTTCGTAAACGCGCGTTTCAAAGCGGTGACCTTGATCTCGTTAGCGTCAGACCCATAAACGTAAATCCGGCCGTCGCCGTTTCTCACCCACACCGTCGCGTCCGCTCCGATCGGGTAAGTCTCTTCGATTATCGCTTCGACCACGGCCCCACTGGCCGCCGCACCGGTTAAACCAAAAAGAACGGCTGCCGCCAATGCGGCCAAGCTCGAAAGAAACCTTGATCGCAGAAGGCAAACATCACTCATACCGCAATGCCACCGTCGGATCGACGCGCATTGCACGCCGCGCCGGAATGTAACTCGCGAGCAGGGCTGCGCCGCCAAGCAACGCAACCACGCCCGCGTAGGTCCATGGATCAGTCGCTCCGACTCCGTAGAGCAAGCTTCGCAGAAGCCGCGTCCCCAAGCTCGAGGCCCCGATACCCATCGCAATGCCGAGACCGACGAGCGTAAGACTCTGGCGCAGCATCATTCCCAGCATCTGCCGACGTTGCGCGCCGAGCGCCATCCGAATCCCGATCTCGCGGGTTCGCTCCGCCGTAATGTACGCCATCACTCCATACAACCCGACCATTGCCAGCGCGAGCGCCGAGCCGGCGAAAACCGCGATCATCAGCATGCTGAAACGCCGATTATCCAGCGACCCTGAAACGATTTCGCGCAGCGTTTGAAATTTCGTCGGCATCTCCGGATTGAGCGCTCGCGCTTCCCGCCGCATAGCCGAGGTCAGCGCGCCCGCATCACCCTGGCCACGCAAAACAATCGAGAACTGGGCGGCGGCGGCGGGCCGTTGGAAATAATTCACGTAAACGGTTGGGCGCGCTTCGGCGTCTAATCCCTCATCCCGCACGTCGCCCACCACACCGACCACGTGCAGCAGCCGCAGATCGCCGTCCATGTTGCCGAACTGGATTTGCCTGCCCAGCGGATCTTCGTTAGGCCAATACCGGCGCGCGAGTGACTCGCTGATCAAGGCGGCGTGCAGCGAATCCGGGCCGTCCGATTCCTGGAAAAGTCGCCCGCGAATCAGAGGAATACTCATGGCGGCAAAATAATCGGCGCTCGCCACGCGGTAATCCGCATCCCCGGTCTTTCCGCTGCCGGAAAGCGCATTGTGTTGCTCGACCAAAGCGGCCATCGTCTGCGCCGGTTTCGAGCCGTCCTCGATAATGAATGTGCCGTTGGCTCCCGTGCCACTCAGGGGCAAGGCATTGGTGCCTCCCACGGCGATCACTCCGGGGAGCGCACTCAGACGCTCGAGCAGTTGCTGGTAGAATTGCGCTAGTCGGCGCTGAGCCGCAGGTTCCTCTGGCGCCGGCATCGATACCGTCATTGCGACGGCGCTTTCGGCCTGGAAGCCGGGATTTACTTCCATCAAACGCTGGAAACTTCGGCCTAACAAGCCCGCCCCGATCAGCAGTATGAGCGTGAGCGTGACTTGCGACACGATCAAAACATTCCGGAAACGAGCGCTGGAACGGCTGGTCGATTTTCCGCGTCCGGCGCTCTGCAGGTCGTCCTGCAACTGGCGATGTGACCAGTTTAGCGCCGGAACGAGTCCGAGGATCAATCCGGCGAACAACGACACCGCGAGAGTAAACAGCAGCACGGTGGAGTTCACCCCGATCCGGCCAACGCGCGGCAGGTTTCCATGGTACGCGCCGATGATCAGATCGACGCCCCAAAACGCGAGAAGAACTCCAAGCGTGCCTGCCACGAGTGTGAGCAAAATTGTTTCTGTGATGAACTGTCGCGCCAGCCGCCAGCGCGACGCCCCGAGGGCAGCGCGCACCGCTATTTCCTGGCGTCGGGCCGTCGCACGGACGAGCAGAAGATTTGCCACATTCGAGCAGGCGATCACAAGCAGCAGGCCGACCGCGCCGCCGACGACGAGCAAGATGCCGCGAACATCTTTCACCAGCCGCTCGCGCAGGGGCGTGAGACCGAAGCTGGCCGCGTCCGTTTGCGTCCCGTGCTCGACCTTCAGCTGGCGCCCGATCGCGGCGACCTCAGAACGCGCCTGTTCAAGTGAAATCCCGGACTTAAGCCGGCCAGCCACGCGCCAGTTGTGAGCCGTTCGTGAGGGAATCGCCGGATAGAGCTGGGATGGAAACCAAATATCGACTGTGGGCGGAAATTCCGTTTCCGCGGGCAACACACCGATGACTGCGAAACTCCGGTTGTTGAAACGAAGCGCCGTTCCGTCCAGATCCGTTCGCCCGCCAAGAAGCCGCTTCCAGAAGGCGTAACTGACGACCACGATCTCGTTGCTCTCCGCCAGCGAGTCGGAAGAAAAGACGCGGCCCAAAACCGGCCTAACGCGGAGGACGCGAAAAAAATCGCCGGAAACGGCGCAGGCAATTGTTCGCAGCGGTTCACTTCCGCCTGCGACCGCTTGCGGCCACGCGCTGTATTGGGCGAGAGCGTCAAAGCTGCGGCTGCGCGCGCGCAGATCATCAAAGTTCGGCTCCGCAAAAGACATCCCTTTGCCCTTTTCGTCCAATTCACGGAGCTCGACGATTCGCTCCTGATTTGGGTAGGGCAAAGGCCGGAGCAAAACGGCATCGAGGACGCTGAAAATCGCAGCCGAGGCGCCGATACCGAGCGCCAGCGTGGAGACAACCACGGCAGTAAAGCCTGGTTTCTTTAACAGTATTCGAGCGGCATGTTTTAGGTCGGTGAGCATAGTTGATGGGCTGTTGTAGCGACGGCGCTCTGTCGCCGTAAGCACGCGTGCACTTCATCGGACGCTTGGAAACGCCGACTGAGCGGCGTCGCTACAACATTCTTGCGCTCGCTGGGGTCACTCATAGCGCAGCGCCACCATTGGATCGATGCGCATCGCGCGTCGCGCGGGAATGTAGCTCGCGAGCAGCGCGGCGCCGCCAAGCAGCCCAACCACGCCCACGTAGGTGGTGAGGTCATTCGCGCCCACGCCGTACAACAGTGCGCCCAGCAGGCGAGTCCCCGCCACCGCGGCTGCAAGCCCGAGCGCGATTCCAATTACCACCAGGCTCAAACTCTGCCGCAGCATCATGCCGAGCATTTGCTGCTTTTGCGCGCCAAGCGCCATGCGAATGCCGATCTCCCGCGTCCGTTGCGCAACGCTGTAGGCGATCACGCCGTAAATTCCGATCGCCGCCAGGATCATCGCCACGCCGGCGAAGAGCGCGAGCAGAAACATATTAAAACGCGGCTGCGCCAGGTGCGCCGAGAGGAACGAAGTCATCGGCTCGAGCTTGGGCACAAAGAGATCCTTATCGATCTCCTGCACCGCGCGCTTCACCGCCGAGTCCAGCCCCGACAGATTCGGGGAAACGACCCGCAACACGTAATCGATGCTGCGACCCGGATCTTGCGTGAACGGCAGGTAGAACTCGGGCCCGGGCTCCTCTTTCAGCGCGTCGTGGCGCGTGTTAGCGACCACCCCCACCACTTCGCGTGGCCGGGCTTTATTCTCCTCCTCGTCCATCATCACCTGCTGGCCGATCGGGTTGCGATCCGGGAAATGCCTGCGGGCAAACGCTTCGTTGATCATGCAGACGAGCGGTGAATCCTTTGTGTCCGCACGGGTAAATGCGCGCCCGTGCAGAACCGTGATATTCATTGCGCTGAAGTAATCCGGCGTGACGACGACATGCCCGCCGCCCGGATGCTGGCCGCGCGGGAGCGGCGCCGCGCCACTGACCATGAAGGAGGAAGTGCGAATGTTGCCACCGAGAGGAAGCGGGTTGCAGCCGCCCGCAACCTGCACGCCCGGTATCGCGGCCAGCTTGTCCTGGATGAGGTTATGCGTGCGGATCTGTTTATCGACATCCTCCGCATAACGAACTCGCGGAAGCGTGATGCTCGCGGTCATGACGTTTACCGGATCGAACCCGGGATTAGTGTTGCGAAGATTGAAGAAGCTCTTCAAGAGCAAGCCGGCGCCAGCGAGCAGGAGCAATGAAAGCGAAACCTGCGAGACCACGAGGAAGGCGCGCAGGCGACTCGTGTGCAGTCCGCCAGTCGAGCCTTTTGCGCCCTGCTGAAGTGCTTCGTTCACGCTCGGGTTCGACACTTGCAGGGCCGGGATCAGTCCAAACACGAGCGTGCTGGCGACGGCGAGCGCGAAAGTAAATAGACAGACGGAGAGGTCCACGCGCACGACACCGATGTGAGGCAGCCCCTGCGGTCCCATTGTGCGCAGGAGGTCAACGCCCCACCACGCGAGCAGCAGGCCCGCGCTGCCCCCCATCAACGCCAGTAGGAGGCTTTCGCAAAGTAGTTGCCGCACGACTAAGAGGCGGCTCGCGCCAAGAGCGGTGCGGATTGCAATCTCGCGGCTGCGCGAAGTAGCGCGCGCCAGGAGGAGATTGGCGACATTTGCGCACGCGATTAACAGCACGAGCGCGACCGCACCGAGCAGGACGAGCAAGGCTGGCCGGACCTCGCCCACGACCGAGGAATGCAAGGTCACGACCGCGACAGATTCGAAATTGGTGTTTGTGTCCGGATACTGGTTCTTGAGCCGCCCGGCAATGGCTGTCAGTTCCGCTTCCGCCTGCCGCAACGGCACTCCCGGTTTCACTCGTCCCACCACGCTAAGGAAATGAGAGCCGCGGTTCTCCGCCGCCTGCGGAACGAGAAACCGCAACGGGATGACATAATCGGATCCGCTCGTCTTCGATTGGAAATTTCCATCCCGGCGGCATAACGCCGATCACCGTGACGCTCTTGGCTGAGAGCGTAATTTGCTGACCAACGATTCGCGGATCTCCTCCGAACGCACGCTTCCAAAGCTGATGGGTCAAAACCACCACCGGCTCCGCGCCGGGCTTGTCCTCCTCGCGGGTGTAGCCCCGTCCCAGCATCGGCTGAACGCCGAGCACGGCGAAAATCTCCGACGTGATCGCGTTGCGTTCGAGCGCCTGCGATTCATCTCCGTGGCTCAAAATCGAAGCGGTCCGGGTATAGGCTGCCATCGCCGAGAAGCTCTGACTTTGATCGCGGAGGTCGGCATAATCCGGGTATGAGTGCACTCCGCGAGCCGTGCCGTCGTCGAGTGAGCGGCCCCAGATCATCACGATCCGATCCGGATCCTTGAATGGCAGCGGCCGCAGCAAGAGAGTATCGACGACGCTGTAGATCGCGCTGTTCGCGCCAATTCCGAGCGCCAGAGTGATGACTGCGATGGCTGTGAAAGCGGGCGCTTTCAACAGCATACGGAAGGCGTATTTGAGGTCAGTGATCATAGATGCAATCGCAGGAGGTGTTGTAGAGACGCCGCTCCGTCGGCGTAAAACGCGCAGACTGCCAGGCGGTGCTTGTAACGGCGACAGAGCGCCGTCGCTACAACGCTTCGCGTCTCTGCTACATCATTCATAACGAAGCGCGATCATGGGATCGACCTTCATCGCGCGGCGCGCGGGTATGTAACTGGCGAGCAAGGCTGCGACGCTGAGCAATAATACGACCGCGACGTAGGTCAGGACATCGTTTGCGCCGACGCCGTAAAGCAGACTCGCAAGCAGACGTGTTGCGGCGAGCGCAGCTGCCAGCCCAAGCACAATCCCAATCAGCACCACGGTCATGCTCTGGCGCAGCACCATGCCGAGCATCTGGGTGCGTTGCGCGCCAAGCGCCATTCGAATGCCGATTTCGCGCGTCCGTTGCGCGACGCTGTAGGCAATCACGCCATAGATGCCAATCGCGGCCAGGAGCATCGCGACCGTCGCGAAGATTCCGAGCAGCATCATGTTGAATTGCGGCTGCGCGAGGTTCTCGCCGATCAGCTTTTCCATCGGTGTGAGCTTGCCCACGAAGACCTCCGGGTCCTGCTCATGCACGACACGACGCACCGCTGCTTCCAGGCCGACCAGATTCGCGTTTGCCACCCGCAGCGTCAGCCAGACGCGACGGCCGGGAGCTTGGGCGAACGGCTGATAAAATGTCGGGATCACTTCCGCCCCCATCTCATTTTGTTTCGTGTCCCCAACGACGCCGACAATCTCCAGCGGATCGGATCCCTGCTCCTGGTCGAGCAGGATGCGTTCGCCGATCGGATTCCTGTTCGGCACGAAGCGCCGCACGAAAGCTTCGCTCACGATCGCGACGTGGGCCGCGTTTTCGTTGTCGCGCTCCTCGAAGTTGCGGCCGGCACGGAGCGGAATCTTCATTGTGGTGAAGTAGCCGGGCGTCACCATCATGTGCGCCGCATCGGGATGCGTGCCGGGGCCGCGCTCCGGTTCACTCGCAATTCGGAAGGAGGAGCCGTTGTCGTTACCGCTGAAGGGTAATGGATTCGCGCTGCCGACTGCTTCCACGCCCGGCAGGGCGGCGAGTTTCGGCAAAAGCTCGCTGAAAAAGCGGCGCTGCGGACCGGGTTCGGAATAGTTCGAGCGGGGCACCACCTGGTCCAGCACGAGGAGGCGGCTCGGCTCGAAGCCGGGATTCGTCGCGCGCAGGTTGAAGAAGCTTTTGATGAGCAAGCCGGCGCCGGCCAGGAGCAGCAAGGAGAGCGAGAGTTGCGATACAACCAGAAACGCTCGCATGCGCGTACCGTGCACTCCGCCAGTCGAACCTTTTGACCCCTGCTGGAGCGACTCGCTGACGTTTGGACGCGAGACCTGCAGGGCCGGAACCAATCCGAAGACCAGCGTGCTGAGAACCGCCAGACCCAGCGTGAACGCGCCGACGCCAGGATTAATCCGCACTTCTGCGAGGCGCGGAACGTCCCGTGGACCGAAGGAGCCGAGCAGATCGATTCCCCACCACGCCAGCAGCAGACCGCACGCGCCACCAAGCAGCGCGAGCAGCAAACTTTCGGCGAGGAGTTGCCGCACAATCAATGCCCGACTCGCCCCCAACGCGGTCCGGATGCCAATCTCGCGACTCCGTGCCGCCGCGCGCGCGAGAAGAAGATTCGCCACGTTCGCGCAGGCGATCAGAAGCACGAGCGCGACCGCGCCGAGCAAAATCAACAACGCCGGCCTGACGTCGCCCACCACATCTTCGAGCAGCGGCGTCACCAGCACTCCGCGGTCGGTGTTCGTGTCGGGATATTGCTGCGCGAGCCGCGCCGCGATCGGCTTCATCTCCGCCTCAGCCTGTTTTGCGCTGATGCCCGGCTTCAGCCGGCCGATCAGGCGCAGGAAATGCGAGCCGCGGCGCGGCACGTTATCCGCGACGAGCGGCTCGAGCGGCATAATGAATTCACTTGTTTCCGCCGTGATGGGAAATTTCCAACCCGGGGGCATCACGCCCAGCACCGTGTAGCTGCGGCTTGCCATGTTAACCTGCCGGCCAACGATTTTCGGATCGCTCGCGAAGGCTCGCTTCCAAAGGCCGTGACCGATTACCACCACGTAGGGCTGTCCGGCTTTCGCTTCCTCTGCAGTGAAAGCGCGGCCGAGCACCGGCTTTATGCCCATCACCTCGAAGATGTCGCCGTTGGCGGCGACGCCCCTCAGCTCCTGCGCTTCGCCTGTGCCAGTCAGCACCGTGCCGGCACCTGAATACGCCGCCATCGCGCTGAAGCTTTTGCTCTGCTCACGGTAGTCGTAGAAGTCGGGAAACGAATCTGTCTCCTTCGAGTTCGATTCCTTCGCGTCCGTGCCCCAGATCATCACGAGCTGGTCAGGATTCGGAAACGCGAGCGGCCGCAAGAGGACGGTATCGACCACGCTAAAAATTGCGCTGTTCGCCCCGATCCCGAGCGCGAGCGTGAGGACGGCGATGACAGTGAACCCGGGCGCTTTGAGCAGCATCCGGAGGGCGTATTTGAGGTCAGTGATCATAAAGAAGTTCCAAATCCCAAGTTCCAAGTCCCAAAGAAGCTCCAAGTCCCAAATGCCAAACTCCCGCTGCCGCTATGCGAGCTTGGCTTTTGCAATTTCGGATTTCACACCACGAAACCATCGCGCAGTTGAATGATGCGGTTGCCGTAGGCCGCGTTCTTGTCGGAGTGCGTGACCTGAACAATCGTCGTGCCTTCGCTGTTGAGCCGCCGGAACAGCTCCATGATCTCTTCACCCTGGGTGGAGTGCAGATTGCCGGTCGGCTCGTCCGCGAGGATCAGCTTCGGATCGGAGATGATGGCGCGCGCCACGCCCACGAGCTGTTGCTGCCCGCCGGAGAGCTGGCGGGGATAAAGGTCCTTTTTCCCGACGATGTGAAACCGGTCGAGCGTGTCGGCTACCTTTGCCACGCGATCGCTCTTGCTGATGTGGCGGTAGGAGAGCGGAATGTCCAGGTTTTCGTAAACGGTCAGATCGTCGAGCAGATGATATTGCTGAAAGACGAAGCCGATCTGCTCGTTCCGCAGCGTCGCGCGGTCTTTCGGCTTCAAATTGTGGACCGCCTTCTCCTCGAAGAAGTATTCGCCGGTCCAGGCGTGATCGTGCATGCCGAGCACGTGCAGGAGAGAGGATTTGCCCGCACCGGAGGGTCCCATCACGGAAACGAAGTCGCCCTCCTCGATCTTGAGGTTGATGTCGCGGAGGACGTAGAAGAACTGGCCTTTCGCCAGTGGGTAGAAACGCTCGACGTGTTTGAGTTCGATCATGTGGTGAGTCTTCGAAATTTAGGCGCCGCGCGCGAGGGCATTCATCGGATTCAATTTCGCCGCTTTCCGCGCCGGGATGTAACACGCCAGGAGCGCGATCAGAATCAGGAGCGCGACAATGACGGCGAACGTCAGCGGGTCAGTTGGGCCGACGCCGAAGAGCAGATTCGCGATCACGCGCGTCAATGCAAAGGCGCCGAGGAGGCCGATGCCGACACCTGCAAGCGTGAGCGAGAGGCCTTGCTTCAGAACGAGCGCGAGCACATCGCGCGGCTGCGCGCCCAGCGCCATGCGAATCCCTATTTCCTGGGTGCGCTGCGAAACGGAGTACGCGACCACTCCATAGATGCCGATCGCGGCAAGCAGCATCGCGAGCGAAGAAAACGCGCCAATCAGGAACGTGCGGAAGCGCGGCTCGGCGACTGATTTGTCGATCAATTGCTCCATCGTGCTCACGCGCGCGACGGGAATCTCGGGATCGATGTTGCGCACCTCGGCGCGAATGGCCGCGGCCAGCGCGGCGGGAGCAAGCGACGCGCTCACCACCAGATTCATTCCGCGGATCGGGTTTTGCAGAAACGGCATGTAATAGGCGGGCGCGGTCGGCGTATCCAATCCTTCGTACTTCACGTCCCCGACCACGCCGAGAATTTCCATCCAGGGGTTGGAGGTCCGGTCGGTTCCCCCGACCTTTAGTCGCTTTCCGACCGGGTTATCGTTGCCGTAATATTTTCGCGCCAGCGTTTCGTTGACGATCACCGCCAAGGGCGCGGAAGCATTATCGCGCTCCGTAAAATCCCGCCCATGCAAGATCGGCACGCCAAGAGTGCGGAAATAACCGGGGCTCGTAAAAAGCACGCTGCCCAGGGGCGCCTTGGCGTCTTCCACTGCGAGCACGCCATCGAGATTAAAGGTGTCGGTGACCTGAAGGCCGTTCGGCGGCAGACTCGAGGAAATCGCAGCCGAACGGACGCCGGGCACCGCGGCGACCTGGGTGAGAAGACGATCGTAAAACGACACGACCTGCGCGTTCTCGGTGTACTTCGCGCGCGGAAGCGGGACTTGCATGGTCAGAAGCTGCCCGGTTTGAAACCCTGGCCGGACCTGCTGCAACTGGACGAAGCTGCGAATCAACAGCCCGGCGCCCACCAGCAGCATCATCGCCAGCGCGATTTCTGTGACGACGAGGAAGCTTCGCAGGCGACGCGCGCCAGTGCTCTCGGTGCCAGAACGTCCTCCTTCTTTAAGCGAATTGTTCAGATCCATTCGGGTCCCGTGCCAGGCGGGCGCGAGACCGAAAAGAATTCCGCTGCCTAACGAAATCAACGCAGTCCAGCCGAGCACCCAACGATCGACCGTGACGTCCTGCAGCCGCGGAACGTTGTCCGGTCCAAAAGCGCGGAGGAGATCGATGCCCCAGAAACTCAGGAGCAGGCCGGCAATTCCACCAGCGAGCGCGAGCAAAAGGTTCTCAGTCAAAAACTGGCGCACAATCCGGCTGCGACTGGCGCCCAGGGCGACGCGAATCGAAATTTCTTTTCCGCGCGCCGCCGCGCGGCTGAGCAAAAGATTTGCGACGTTCAGCGAAGCGATGAGCAGGACGAGGCCGACTGCTCCTAGCAAAACGAGCAGCGCGGGACGCACATCGCCGACCAGAGATTCGCTCAACGGCATCGAGATGTATCCGTAATCCGGGGGAAGCGCGGGCGTCGCCGCTTTCACTCGCGCGGCGATCTGCGCCAGTTCCGTGCGCGCCTGCTCGATCGACATCGGCGCGGGAAAACGCAGGATGCCGTGCATGTAATACGGCCCGCGGTGCGTGGGCGGCTCGAGCGGTAGCACAGCCCAAAACTGCACGCCGCGCTCGGGAAATTCGAAACGCGCCGGCATCACGCCAACGATGGTGTATTGCCGCCCGCTCAAGGTGATCTGTCGTCCGATGATTTGCGGATCGGCGTTGAAGCGATTGCGCCAAAAGCCTTCACTCAGCATCACCACGCGCTCCGCATCCGGCTTGTCCTCGTGCGGGAGGAACCCGCGGCCGAGCAATGGCGGCACCCCGAGCGTCGAGATGAAGCCAGCACTCGTCCAGGCTCCCAGCACCTGCTCGGGTGTTTCGCCGCCGCTGTAGTTAAAGAGGCTGGTCGAGACCGTCGCCAGCTCGAGGCTGCCTTGATTGTGCGCTTTGAAATCCAGGAAATCCGAGGGCGAAAGCGTGCTGCCGCGCGGCCCCAATTGCTGATGCACGAGCGAAATCTTCAGCAGCCGATCGGTATCCTTAAACGGCAACGGCCGGAGCAGAACGGTATTGACAACACTGAAGATGGCGGTGTTCGCGCCGATGCCGAAAGCAAGCGCAAGGAGTGCCATAATCGTGACGCCCGGCGCTTTTGCCAGCATGCGCAGTCCGTAGCGAAGATCGTGGAGGAGGGTGTTCATAATAACGCAGGCCAGGGCTGAGCTTGGTTCGCGTGAGAAAAGCGCTGCGAAGACGCAGCACACTCCAAGGCGCTCCGCGCAGAAAACTCCCGCGGGCGAAGCCCGCCTTGGAGTGCGGCGCGTCTTCGCGCCGCTTTCCTCACGTGTGCCAAAGACGCGACGCCTCGATATCGCCGAGCGGCTACAACCGCCGGGCTTGCAGGGCGTTTCTGTGAAATGCGTTCCGGCCGTGGCGTCTGACACAGACGCCCTACAACTGGCACCTCTCTCATTTTCATCCGCGCGCGAGTGCTTTCATGGGGTCAAGCCGTGCGGCGCGGCGCGCGGGCAAATAGCAGGCAAGGAACGAGACCATGAGCAGGAGAAGAGAGATGCCGAGGAAGGTGCCGAGATCATTTGCACCCACTCCGAACAAGAGCGTCGTGATCAAACGCGTGAGCCCGAGCGCGCCCACGACACCGGTGACAATTCCAATCATCGTCAGTGTCATTCCGTGGCCGACGACGAGCCCGAGGACGTCCCGCGTTTGTGCGCCGAGTGCCATGCGAATCCCAATTTCGTGCGTCCGCTGTGCGACGGATTGGGCGAGCACGCCGTAAATCCCAACCGCAGCCAGGATGAGAGCCAGCCCCGCGAAGAGACCGAGCAGCAACATCGAGAGCCGCCGCAAGGAAGTGGAGTCGGAGAGCAGTTGCTCCATGGTCGCGATGTTGAACACCGCCTGGTCCGGATCGAGCGCAAGAATCTCGCGACGAATCGCCGCCACCATATTGGCCGGCTCCGCCCGCGTCCGCACCACGAGCGTCAAGGAGGAGGTGGGCATCTGTGGAAGCGGCACGTAAAGCGCCGCCGTTCCCGGCGTGTCGAGGCCGTACTGCTTCACATCCCCCACCACACCAACAACTGTTCGCCAGGGCCGTTGCTCGACGGGATCTAAATTGTAAAAGCGAACGCGTTTGCCGAGAGCCTCTTCACCGGGCCAGACTTTTCGCGCCAGCGCCTCACTCACGAGGGCCGCGAGCGGTGCGTCCGCAGTATCTTGAGCGGTGATATTACGTCCCCGGAGCAGCTGGATCGACATCGCCCGCACGTAATCTGGCGTGACGATGTAGTTATCGACGTCCGGATGCTCGCCGGGCCCTCTTGGCTGCCCCTCAACTTCGATTGTGCGTTTATCGAAGTTCTCGCTGACCGGCAATACGCTCGTTAGGCCAGCGGCGTCCACACCCGGCAATTCATGCAGCCGTTGCAGCATCCGGTCGTAAAAGCCGTTCCAATCCGGCGCCTTCGGATATTTCGCGTGCGGCAGCCAGACGTTCATCGTCACGAGCCGCTCCGGCTTGAATCCCGGATCCACTCCCTGAAGCCGCAGCATGCTCTTGATCAAGAGACCCGCCGCAATCAACAACACGAGCGCGAGCGCGACCTCGATCACGACGAGCGAGCTGCGCAGCGGGCTACGCGTGGAAGCTGCGCCCGGGGTTCGGCCGCCGTCGTTCAGTGTTTCGTTCAGGTCCGCGCGCGAGGCGCGCAGCGCGGGCGCGCATCCGAAAAGCACACCGGTTAGGAGCGAGACAACACAGGTGAATCCGAGCACACGCGCATCGAGCGTGATCGGGCCGAGGAGCGGGTAGACGCTCACGGCGAGCGCTTGAATCAGCGTCGTGCCCCAGACAGCGCCGAACAGACCCAGGACTCCGCCAGCGAGCGCGAGCAGAACGCTTTCGGTAAGAAATTGCCTGACGAGCCGTGCGCGGCCGGCGCCAAGTGCAGCGCGGATCGCGACTTCCTTGTGGCGCGCGATCGAGCGCGCGAGCAGCAGGTTGCCAACATTTGCGCAAGCAATCAAAAGAAGGAAAGCCACCGCCGCGAAAAGCATGAGCAGCGCCGGGCGCACTCCGCCAACGAGCTCGTCCCGCAAAGAAACAAGCCGCACCCCGCCGCCTGCGTTGGTGGTCGGATGCTCCTGCTCCAGTTGTGGCGCGATCAGGCTCATTTCGGTTTGCGCCTGCTCGATCGTGACCCCGGGCTTCAGCCGCGCGATTGCGCGGAGGTGACGGCTGGCGCGCTCCTTCTCATCGGGCGGCTCAGCCACAGGGCGGTAGAATTCCGCAGGATTATCGAGCAGGCCTTTCGGCAGCGACTGGAAGTCTGCCGGCATCACACCGATGACGGAGTAGGGCCGGCCGCTGAGCATCAGCGTTTTTCCTACAATGTTGGGGTCGCCCGCGAAACGCCGCTGCCACAGTCCGTAGCTCAGCACGGCGACATAATCCTTTCCCTCCTGTTGTTCCTCCGGCGTGAAGACACGGCCGAGCAACGGCTGCCCGCGCATGACATCGAAGAACCCGTCGCCCACCTGCGCTCCGGGGATGCGCTCCGGTTCGCCGTTCCCGGCCAGCACCGGCCGGAAACTCGCGTATGTGCTGATCTCCTCAAAGACGTGATTCCGTGCACGCCAGTCGGCCACGTCCGTGGAAGAGACCTGTCCACGATGGATCCCCTCTTTTTGATAATCGCCCCACGCCAGCACCAGAGTTTCCGGCTGGTGATACGGCAACGCCTTCAGAAGAACGGCGTTGATCACACTGAAGACGGCACTGTTTGCGCCGATGCCGAGCGCCAGAGAAATCACCGCCACCGCAGTTACGCCGCGGCTCTTTGCCAGCATGCGCAAGCCATAACGAATATCCTGGAAGAGCACGCTCATAAGGCGCGGCAGCGTTGTTGTAGCGACGGCGCTCTGTCGCCGTTATACGCGTGGAGTGCATCGAGAGCGTCCTTACGCCGACAGAGCGGCGTCGCTACAACAGCGCCGTAACGTTTGACGTTCATTGGCGCGCGAGAGCAATCACCGGGTCGAGCTTCGCAGCGCGACGCGCGGGGAGGTAGCAGGCAAGCAAGGCGACGAAGCCGAGCAGGAGCGAGATGGCCGCGAACGTGAGCGGGTCGGCTGCGTTCACGCCGAAGAGCAGGTTCGCAATCAATCGTGTGAGGCCGAGCGCGCCGGCCACGCCGACACCAATGCCGATGAGCGCGAGGGTCATGCCTTGCCGCACGACCATGCGCAGGACGTCGCCCTTCTGTGCGCCGAGGGCCATGCGGATGCCAATCTCCTGGGTGCGTTGGGTAACAGAGTAAGCCATGACGCCATAAATCCCGAGCGCGGCAAGGAGCAAAGCCGCGCCCGCGAACACGGCGAAAAGCTGCATCGAGACGCGTCGCGTGCCTATCGATTGGGCGACTACGTCCTCCATGGTCCGGACGTTGTAGACTGGCTGGTCTTTGTCCAACGCCTGCACCTCGCGGCGCACCGTGGTAGCGAAGGCCGCCGGATCGCCGGCCGTGCGAATGACAACCCCCATGAAATTCCATTGCCGGTCCTGGGCATGCGGCACATAGATTTGCGCGCCGCTTTCCGCGTCCAGGGCACTCGTCTTCGTGTCGCCAACTACGCCCACGATCTCGCGCATGAACTCTTCGTCACGCCAAATGGAGAGGCGCTTGCCGATCGCAGCCTCCGGTGACCCAAAATGCCGTTTCGCCGCCGATTCATTGATCACAGCGACCTTGGGCGCATTCGGGCCATCACGAACCTCGAAGGTGCGTCCGGCGACAAGCTGAATTTGGAGCGCACGAAAATAATCGCCGGTAATGGTGGAGAAGCTCGAATCGTGAACCTCGTCCCTGATAAGGGGGCGGCCCTCGGGAATGAAGCCGCGCCCGATTCCATAATTGGTGGCACCGAGCGGTAGATTGATCGCGCCGCCAACGGCCTGCACGCCGGGCGAGGCTGCCAACCGTTCCACGAGCTGGCGGAAAAATTCCGGCCGTTGCTGTTCGTTGTATTTTGCTGCGGGCAACGAAACCATAACCAATAAGGCATTATGCGGGTTAAAACCGGGACTGACTTCCTGGAGACGCAGGAAGCTCTTGATGAGAAGACCGGCGCCGACGAGCAGCATCAGCGAGACCGCAACTTCGCCGATCAACAACAGGCTGCGCGCGCTGGTGCGACGATAACCTTCGCCGGTCCGGCCGCCTTCTTTAAGTGAGCTGCTGACGTCAAGCTTCGAAGCCTGAAGCGCGGGCACTAAGCCGAACAGGATGCCGGTCAGCGCCGAGATACCGAGCGCGAACGTAAGCACGCGATAATCGATTCCAACCTGGTCCATCCGCGGCGAGCCTTCGGGGACAATCGCAAGAAGCACGTCGGTGAGCCAGATGCTCAGGAGCAACCCCGCGATGCCGCCGATCGCGGAAAGCAAAATACTCTCGGTCAGCATTTGCCTTACGACTCGGCCGCGGCTGGCCCCCATCGCCGCGCGGACCGCGATTTCTTTCTGGCGCGCGGCGCTCCGCGCGAGAAGCAGATTGGCCACATTCGCGCAGGCAATCAGCAAGACCAACCCGACCGCCCCGAGGAGCGCGAGGAGCGACGGCTTTACCTGACGGACCATTCGCTCGTGAAGAACCTGCAGATTAGCGTCCCAGCCTTTGTTCGTTTCGTGAAATTCCTTCTCGTGTTGCGCGTTGATCGCGCTGACACGGGACTGCGCCTGCTTGAGGTCGACTCCGGGCTTGAGACGCGCGATCGCCGACCACGCGCGGTTGTCGCGCGGTTCGTCCGACAGCTTCACCCCGCTCGTCGTCCAGATCTGGGTTTGCTCGGGATATTCGAATCCCGGCGGCATCACGCCGAGGATCGTAATCTGTCGGGCGCTGATCTGGACTTGTTTGCCGATGATTGCCGGATCGGAACCGAAGCGGCGTTTCCACAAACCGTGGCTGATGATCGCGACCGTTACCGTGTCGGGCTTATCGTCTTCCGGCACAAACGCGCGGCCGAGCGCGGGCTGGACACCGAGAACAGCAAAGAATCCGGTAGTTACCCCGGCACGAGGCACCCGCTCGGGCTCGGCGCCGTCGGCTGCGAGGTTTGAGTTACCGGTGTAGTAC
>JBHENA010000011.1:11816-27964 GCA_046262275.1 Chthoniobacterales bacterium | reverse complement strand
CACTGAACCTGGCAAACGGGACCCGGCCGTCGAACGGCTGCTCGCAGCGCTAACGCCAGAACAACGAAGAGAGCTGGATCAACTTAACGATCAGCAAGTCCTCGCGCTTCTTACCCAGGGTGAAGGTCAGGGTGATCTCACGCCGCCGGAACCCGTCGCGGTGGAAGCCCCGCTCGAAGAACCGGAAGAGGATCATCCGCCACCGCCACCGCCGCCACCCGATACAGGGGGAGACGACGAAGGCGAGACTGTTCCCGGCAAGGAAGGATTCGATGTCACAGACGGTCCCACATATCCCGGGCGCGGCAGCACAGAAGATTTTGAGGGCGAGGCCACCGGGGATTTGGAGCCTGGAACCACTGGAGGCGCTCCGCCCCCCGGCGGGTTACGCGGAAGCGGTATCGATACCCGCAGCATTGCCAACGGTCAGCAAGCGGCAGAAGCAGAGAAGCAGAGACGAACCGACGGCGCCTACGCAGCGGCGAGCGAACTGGACGCCGAAATTCGTGCCGCCGAGCACGAAGCGAGAAACGAGGCGAAACAGCTTCGGCAACTCGAGGCCGAAAGAGACGCAGCCCAGGACAAGGCAGATAGACAACGGCAGCGACAGCGGCAGCAGCGGATTGACGAACAACGGCGCAGGACAAATGAAGCCTTAAAGCGTTACCTGGCCAAAAAGAAGCAGCGTGACCGCATGCTCGCGATGCGGCGAGCCGCTCAGCGTCAGGCTGCCCCCCGACGGCGCTCCACACCGCAGCACCCCGTTACTCCGCCGCGTGTCCAGCGGCCACCGGCGAAGCAGCCACCGGCACATCAATCCGGTGGAATTATTGACCCACCGCAGTAGCAGCGTCAACGCGTCGTTCTGCGGGTCGTGGACTCCATGAGCAAACCGGCGTCAGCCGCGCGCGCCTTAAAGAAGGCAGAGGTCGTTGCAGCCATCCTGCTTTTGTTTGCCACTCCAGGAGGCGCGGCTGATGAAACGCCGGGCCCGTTATCACCGCTGCGGCTGGGACTTTTCCATCACGAGCTGAGCCCGCGCGAGCGCGAAAAGCTCGCCGTCTCGGAGACCGGCGCCGTCATCACCGGAGTGCTGCCCGATTCACCAGCAGATGAAGCAGGCATTCAACCCGGCGACGTAATCGTACAGCTGGATACTGCGGACATCGCCGATTATCCCGCGTTGGTGGCAGCGTTGAAGACCAGAGATGCTGACACTGACCTGGAGGTTGTGGTCTCGCGCAGCGGGAGCCGCCGCAAAAAAACGTTGCGTGCGACTGAAGGTGACGAAAACCCGAACGTCCAGCTATTTAAAATCGCCGAAGCGGGCGAGCCGTGGGCGCAATTCGGGATCGGTGAACGCTATCGGATCGGGAGCGGAACCAGGCCGGACCCGGTCAAGGCGCGCTATTGGCTGGAGAAAGCAGCCGAACGGGGCGTTGCCGCCGCCCAATGGTCGCTCGGCGCGATGGCCGAAAGTGGAGAAGGCGGCGCGGTCAATCTGAAGGAAGCGCTCTCGTGGTACGAAAAAGCTGCCCAGCAGGATCTCGCCGAAGCTCAGTACAAAGTCGGCGCCATGTATGCGACCGGCAGAGGTTGCGGGAAGAATGAAACCACTGCCGCCAGTTGGTACGAGAAAGCGGCCAGCCAGAAACATACCGACGCGCAATATGCGCTCGCTCAGATGCTGCAAACCGGTCGCGGAGTTAAGCAGGATGAAGAGGCCGCGCTCGATTTTCTCAAAAGGGCAGCGGGCGGCGGCCACCTCGAAGCCATGGCTACCCTGGGGAGCTTCTACGCTTCCGGCAAGAATGTCGCGCCGGATCCGAAGGCGGCAGTTCGATTGCTCACTCCGGCAGCCGAAGCCGGTCTGGCGCGAGCCCAGCATGAGCTCGGCGCGCTTTATTATTCAGGCCGCGGAGTGGCCCGCGACCACGCGACCGCGGCGCAGTGGATGCACAAGGCCGCGGCGCAAGGCTATGTCGCATCGCAGGCCGCACTGGGCAGCATGTATTTGACGGCGCAGCCACCTGATTATGCAAAAGCTTTCGAATGGTTGAGCAAGGCGGCGGCGAAAGACAATCCGCAGAGCTTAAACGCGCTCGGCCAGATGTATCGAAACGGCTGGGGAGTGGCGAAAGACGAGCGCAACGCCTTCGAGTACCAGTTGCGCGCCGCCCAAGCCGGCAACCTCAGCGCACAGTTCAACGTCGGTATCGCTTACCTCGAAGGCAAAGTTGTTTCGGCGAACCACGCTGAGGCACTCAAGTGGCTGGAGCCGGTCATACAGGCGGATTCACCGCCTGAGAGCGAGACGCGCGCGAAAGCACATTTCGCTTTGGCCACCATCTACGACAAAGGCGGCGGCAAGGTCCCGCCCAACCGCAGCCGCGCGATGGCGGAGTACGAAAAAGCGGGGAAGGCAGGTCACGTCGAATCGCAGCGCGTCTTAGGGCAGATGCTGAGGGAGCAAAAGAAATACGTTGAATCAGTGACCTGGCTCCGCAAAGCCGCTGAGAAGGGAGATCGCGCGGCCCAAAACGATCTTGGCACCGCCTATGCCCTCGGCCAGGGCGTGCCGAAGAACCGGCGGAACGCCATCGCATGGCTTCTGCGTGCAGCCGAGCAAGGCTCCCCCACCGCAAAAGAGTCGCTTAAGAAGCTGGGCGTAACGGCGAAATAGCGGAGCTCTCAGCAGCAACGTAGTTCAGGCTCGCAGCTGCGGTTACCTCCGCGAGGATTTCGCCTGCTGCAGCTCGCGATCGAAGAATTCCATGATCCGACTCTGGCGCCGGAGTCGGAGCAACGGCTCGCTCACCATGTGTGTGCCGAGCAACGGGAGGAATTCGAACTGTTTGCCCGCGGTGAAGAGCGCTTCCGCCAGTTGCACGGAGTGCTGAAAGTAAACGTTGTCGTCGGTGAGACCGTGGATGAGCAGAAGCGGTCGCTGTAGGTTCGCCGCGTAGGTCAAAACACTGCTCGCCCGGTATCCCTCTCGATTTTCCGCCGGAAGCCCGAGATAGCGTTCGGTATAGTGCGTGTCGTAATTCTCCCAAGTAATGACCGGCGCGCCAGCGACCGCGCAGCGGAAGATTTCAGGATGACGCATGGTGGCGATGGCGGCGAAGTATCCACCAAACGACCAGCCGACGACGCCGACACGCGTGAGGTCCATCTGCGGGTGTTCCTTCGCGAGCGCTTTCAGACCCGCGACTTGATCCTCGAGCGCGACATCGATCAAGTTGCCACGCACAGCGCGCTCCCAATCGCGCCCATGTCCGGGCGTGCCGCGGCCGTCGATCGTCACAACGATGTAGCCGCGATCCGCCATCCACTGATTAATCAGGTAGCGATCCGGCTGCGCGATCACCTGCTTGCTACCGGGTCCGGCGTAGACATCCAGGATTACGGGATAGCGCGCATTTTTGCGGAAGTTTCTCGGACGCACGATTGCCACGTCCATCGCTCGCGCCGTATTGGTGCGGGCTAATTCCACATTCGGTAATGCGGATGGAACTTCGGCGACCGACGGCAACGCCGCGACCCTGCTGCCGTCAACGCGTCGGAGCACCTCCCAACCGGGACGCGGCTGCCCATCAAAGCGGTGCAGGAACAGCTCCTTGTACTCGCCCGCCGCCGCGTCGTGACGACCGGGCGTGGAGGTGAGCCGTTGCGGTTGGTCCGGTGTCTCTAGTTTGAAGCGAAAGAGGTGCCGCTCACGTGGATCGCGACCGCCTGCTACGAGGACCGAACCGCTCGATTCGTCGAGATCGATGAACTTTTCGAATCCTGCGCCGAGCGGAGTAATGGCGCCCACACCTTTTCCATTCGCAGCATGCAATTCGAGCTGCCACGCGCCGCCGCGTTCCGTTGTCCAAAGAAAGGAGCGCCCATCTTTTGTCCAGACCGGCATCAGTTTCGGGTCGAGGTTCAGCCACGCGCGGTCGGTCTCGCGCAGCAGCTCGCTCGTGGCGCCGGTCTCCGGATCGACTGCCAACAAGAGCTCTTCCTGCTGGACGCGGTTTTGGACGAGAATGCAGAGCGGCGCTGCGGCCTCCTTCCAAACCACGCGCGCGAGGTAGGGAAATTTTCCCCGGTCCCATTCCACCCAGCGGGTCGCGCCGCCCGCCGCCGGGATAATGCCCAGCCGCACATTTGCGTTCTTGCCGCCGGCGCGCGGGTAGAAATTTTTCGCTGGTGTCGCCTCCGGATGCAGCGGGTCTGCAATGAAACGCGTCTCCACTTCTGAGTTGTCGGTCTCCTGATAGGCCAGCGATTGCGAGTCGGGCGACCACCAGAAGCCTTCCCGGCGGTCCATTTCTTCCTGCGCAACGAATTCGGCCAGGCCGTGCTCGACAGCCTCGCTGGCACCCGACGTGAGCGCTCGATCTGCTAGCGTCTTGAGGTCAATGACGTGCAGTTCCTTGTCACGCACTGCTGCGACGGATTGGCCGTCAGGTGAAAAATGCGGATCGATCCAGCCGTTGCCCGGCAATGCCACGACCTTCGCGTCCGCACGCGAGACAACGTACAACTGCCCCGACAGAGAAAGAAGCAGGTTCGCCCCATCCTTCGCCAGCTCGAAGCTGGTAAATCCGCGCAGGCTCTGCCGGGCCCGCTCGCGCCGACTCCGCTCCTCCGCGCTCAGCGTTTCCTCCGCCCCCTGCAGGAGCTTCTCCGGCGTGAGGATTTCGCGCAGCAAACCATCGGCAATCGTGAATTCATACAGCCGCAGCACCGGGTCGCGCGGTCCTCCGCGGAGGAAAACCACCGCCTTTCCATCCGGCGTCAGCTGCGGGGAGACCGGTTGGCCTAACGAATAATTCCGCGTCTCGACCAGCTCCCGGAAATAACGGAGATCGTCCGATTCGTCCTTCGCTCCCGCGATCGTATCTGCAAAAAGGAGAACAACCCCGAACGAGAGAATAGGGCGCAAAAAAGAGCTGAATCGCATCTCTCCATTGTGTTCCTTTAGGACCGTTGTGCGAGGATCAATCCAATGAACCTTTGGATCGGCACGTCCGGCTTTCAGTACGCGGAGTGGAAAGGCACGTTTTATCCCGAGGACCTGCCGACGAGCAAAATGCTGCCGTTTTATGCGGAGCGGTTCTCAACCACCGAGATCAACTACACATTTCACCGCATCCCGAGCGGCAAGACCATTGAAGGCTGGCATCGGGCCACGCCCGAGCGGTTCAAGTTTAGTTTAAAAGCGCCGCAGAAGGTGACGCACTTCGCGAAGCTGCAGAATTGCAGCGACACGATGCGCTACTTCCATCAGGTGGCGCTCGACCTGGAGAAAAAACTCGGGCCGGTTTTGCTTCAGCTTCCGCCGGCCTTCAAGAAGGATACCGCGCGACTGGCGGTTTTCCTCGACATCCTGCCGGAGGGAATGCGCGGCGCTTTCGAGTTTCGCGATCCATCGTGGTTTGACGACGAAGTCTTTGCGCTGCTTGGGAACAAGAACATCGCGCTTTGTATCGCGGAGAGCGAGAAGCTGGCAACGCCGGTCGTCGCAACAGCTGACTACGGATATCTGCGCCTCCGGCGCGAGGATTACCAAGAAGCGGACGTCGCGCGCTGGGCGGAAACAATCAGAGGTAAAGAAGGCAGCTGGTCAGACGCCTTCGTGTATTTCAAGCACGAAGAGAGCGGCATCGGCCCGAAGCTCGCGCAGCAAATGATGGAGCTGTTGTGTTTTCCGAGATCGTAGGACGCTACAGCTTTCGCAGGCGCAGCCTGCTTTGGAGTGCGGCGCGTCTTCGCGCCGCTTTCCTCCCGCGCGAAAGAAAGTACCAAACTGAGGCCGAAAAAGGAAGCGCTAAAAAGCGGCGCGTGGACGCGCACGCACTCCAAAGCGCTGCGCGTCTTTACGCGGCGACGCGCCGCTTCTGCTTTACGAGCGTCGTCGTCGAACGCCCGTTCGACCTGGTGCCGTTGCGCTTCGGCTTGAGCGATTGGTTCCGGCTCAGGCTTTCCTGAAGAACCTTCACCAAATCGACCACATTCGTGCTTCTGACCGGTGCCGCAGGTTTGTCGGCGATCTGCTTGTTCTGCGCTTTCTGCTCGATCAACTCCATCACCGCGGTGCGGTACTCGTCGCGATACTTCTCCGGCTGCCAGTCCACCGACATGCTTTCGATGAGCGTTTGCGCCATCTTCAGCTCCTTATCGCTAATCGCCGTCGACGGCTCTTTGAGTTCGTCCGGGCTCAGGATTTCGGACGCGAAGTGCATCAGCTCGAGAATGAGGAAAAGACCGTCCGGCTTTACGGAGGCGAGATGCTCGCGATTGCTGATCACGACCTTCGCAACCCCGATCTTGCCCGTGCCGGAGAGCGCCTTGTGCAGGAGTGCGTAAGCTTTCTCGCCGCCTTTCTGCGCCTCGAGGAAGTAAGGCTTGTAGAAGAACTTCGGGTCGACCTGCTCAAGGTCGACGAAGTCGGTGATGTCGATCGAGTGCGTCGACTCGATCCGCACCTTCGCAAAATCCTCCTCTTTCATGACAATGAACTGTCCGCGCTCGTACTCGAAGCCTTTCACGATCTGGTCCGCGGAAACCTCCTTCTGATCGGCCTCCGCCACTTTCTTGTAGCGGATCGGGCTCAGATCGGTGGAGCGAAGCTGCCGGAAGCTGAGTTTCTCCTCCCGCGTGGCGGGATAAACCGCGATAGGAATGTAAACTAATCCGAAGCTGATACTGCCTTTCCAGATGGGTCTCATAAACGAAAGAAGAGCGAGAAACGTGCTCAGCCTAACGACATGTGGGGGCCAATGTCAATTGCGCAGTCATCCGGAGGCGGCCTCCCGACTATCTGCGGCTACCGGTAATGCAGGCGAACTAGCTGCGGTGGAGAACTCATGACCACGAGGAAAAGGTCGTCGTAGGCGTTCTCGTCGACGGTAACGGGCACGGTAACTCCGAGCGCTTTGATGATTTCCGGGAGCGTGTTGGAATGACCGACGACGAGGGCGTTGCCGCGCGCTTGCTTTAGTTTCGAGATCAGTGCGGCCGTATCGTTGGCCGGCACGATAATGAGGGGAATCGCCGCCGTGATCGCGACGGCATCGGCTGTCTGCTGCGTCCGTTTGAATTCCGTGGCGAACACCGCTGTGATGCCAGCGTCCTTCAGGGTCTTGCGGAGCGACTCCGCGCGGACGTGCCCAAGGTCCGAAAGCGAGGGATTGTCGGAATCACCTGTGGCCTGGGCGGCTTTTTCCGCGTGACGCACAAGGAACACAACCGGTTGCGCGTGGCCTCGGACAGCCGCGCAGCCCATGCACAAAATTGCAAGAAGCAGTAGCCTCATTCGTCTAAGAAAAAATCCAGGCGCTCATCTTGTGACGCTAAGCGTGTGCTGTCGCGTGTGACAAGTGCGGACGCGCAATCAGTCGACCACAGGCATAAGATCGATTAGCAAAAGAAATGCAACCGATCCGCGGCTTACATCATGTGACGGCCATCGCCGGTCCGGCGCAGGAAAACCTCGATTTCTACGCGGGCGTGCTCGGGATGCGACTGGTGAAGAGGAGCGTGAACCAGGATGACGCGGGCACGTACCACTTGTTTTACGCCGATGCGGAAGGGCATCCGGGCACCGACCTCACATTCTTTCCGTGGGCACAAGTGGCGCCGAGCCGCGAAGGCTACGGATTGAGTACTGAGGTCTCGCTCGCAGTTCCGCCGGAAAGTCTTGGTTTCTGGGCGGCACGTCTGGAGCGATATGGGGTGGCCGCCGGAAGAGAGGAAGTCCGGTTTGGCGAACACGCGCTGCCGCTGAGAGATCCACACGGACTGCGGGTGGCGCTGGTGGAAAGCGTTAGCTCGTTAGGCCGGGCCTTTACGCCATGGGAAGGTAGCCCGGTGCCGCCAGAGCAACAGATCCGCGGATTGGAATCCGCGCGTATGACCGAAGCGGACCTGACGGCGACCACATCATTTCTCGCCAGCGCAATGGGGTTCCACCAAATCGGAAGTGAAAACGGTTGGCTGCGTTTCGGACTGGGCGAGGGAGAGTCAGGCCAATACGTGGACGTTCGGGAGCTCCCCCGCGCGGCGCGGGGCGCCTGGGGGACGGGCAGCATTCATCATCTCGCCTGGCGCGTGGACGACGAGGCGCACCAAGAGGAGGTGCGAAGCAGTATCATCCGCGGCGGTGCTCATCCCACGCCGGTGATCGACCGCTTTTGGTTTAAGTCGGTTTATTTTCGCGAGCCAGGCGGCGTGCTCTTCGAGCTGGCAACTGAGGGTCCCGGCTTTGTCGTCGACGAGGATCCCGCTCGTCTGGGCGAAAGCTTGGTGCTCCCGCCGTGGCTGGAAGCAGATCGCGCCGCGATTCAAAGCGCGCTTCCAGAGTTGAGAATGCGGCTCGCGGGTTGAATACGCTTGCTAATGAGTCATCGCGCATCTTTGCGTAGTCTCGCCGCCGCGCTCCTGCTCGTTACCATGGCGCAGCGGCTGTGCGCGGAGAACGCCGGCGCGCTTTACCTGCAGGCTCGCGAACTTCTCCGGCGCGATCAGGTGGCGCCGGCGGTGGCACTGCTCGAGAAGTGTGTCGCTGCCCAGCCATCGAACTCCAGCTATCACCAGTGGCTGGGACGTGCCATTGGTTTGCAAGTTGCCGAAAACGGTGTGCTCGCGGGACTCTCGGGAGTCAGTCGCGTCAGAGGCGCATTGGAAAAGGCGATAGAGCTGGATCGAAATAACCTCGAGGCGCGGCGTGATCTGGCTGTGATGTACCGCGTCGTGCCGCGCATATTAGGCGGCAGCCGCGAGAAGGCGGCCGAGCAAGTCGCGATCATCCGGCGAAGCGATCCAGTGCTGGCGACGCAGATCGAAGGCGATTTTCTTGCGCGGGATAAGCGGTATAAAGAGGCGCTCGCGATGTACGAAAAGGCGGTAGTTTTGAATCCTTCCCGTGCACGGCCGCACGTTTCAATGGCGACGGTTTACCAGGAAATAAAGCGCTGGGATGACGCGTTTGTCGCACTCGATCGGGCGCTGGCGATGGAGCCGAGCTACCCAGTAGCGCTTTATCATTTTGGCCGCACGGCGGCATCAAGCGGTCTGCAGCTGGATCGCGGCGAGAAATATCTGCGGAGTTATCTCGCGATGCCGCTGCGAAAGCCTGAATTGGAATACCCGCCGCTTGCCTCCGCCCACTTTCGGCTCGGCTGGATTCTCGAGCGGAAAGGCGATGTGGACGGCGCACGCGCCGAATATGAGGAGGTGCTGAGCATCGATCCCGATCACAAGAAAACGCGCGCGGCCATCGCCAGACTGCCGAAGACGAAGCAAACCGACCGGCGCAGCAGCGGGCGCTGAAGAGACGTGAGGCGCACATGGGTTCGCGCACTAGCGCGGCGGAAGCGGCTCGCGAAGTGCTGCACTTCTGACGCGATGTTGCGTAGAGCCTTCGTCCCGCTCGCTTTTTTTGTAGCTACGTTCTCGGCGGGGGCGGCGGAACGGATTAACCACGAAGGCCGTATTCTCGGTCCGCCACCGGTGGTGACGGGGCCAACGCTCTTCAACACGCCGGCCGCGGACGCGATCGTCTCCGCGATGCAAATCATGCCCGTGAACAGCGCGTGGAATGAAGACATCTCAGGCCGGCCAGTTCTGGCGAATTCAGATGCAATGATCGCCAGGATAAAAGGGGACCTGGCGGAGGACCGGCAGACACTGCGACCGTTTTACGAGATGAACTACGCGCTCGTCCCAGACGATCAGCCGCGGCGTGCGATTGAATTCTTCAACTACTCCGACGAATCCGATCTCGATGGCGGCACCGATCCGTATGGTTTCTATCCGATCCCGCCAAATCTGCCGGTGGAGACATGGCCCCGCGGCACGGGCAATCTGACCCTCCAGCAATGGCAGCGGGACGTAAACGATACCGGAGGCGATCGGCACTCGATCATCGTCATGCCGGGGAGCGGCTTTATCTGGGAGACATGGCTGACGCGGCTAGTCGACAGCAGGTGGGAGGCATCGAATGGCGCGAAGTTCAGCCTCAAGTCGAATGCGCCGCGCCCGGCAGGCTGGACCTCCGGTGACGCGGCCGGTTTGCCGATGTTCCCGGCGCTGGTGCGCTACGACGAATGCCGGCGCGGTATGGTCGAGCACGCCCTTCGGCTGGTCGTGGCGAAAACGCGGCGCGAGTACATTTACCCGGCCACACACTACGCGTCCTCCATCCCCGCAACTGCCGAGGATTATCCCGCGATGGGTCAGCGCCTCCGGCTGCGCGCGAGTTTTCCGATTCCGGAAAACTGGACCAAACCTGAGAAAGCGGTCCTCCGCGCACTTAAGAAATACGGAGCTATCGTGGCAGATAACGGGGGATTTTTCTCCGTCTCTGTCTGCCCCGATAATCGATTTGCGCGCAACGCCTTCGATCATCTCTCCACGATCGGTATTTCGAATTTCGAAGTCATCCAAACCACTGGGCCGACGAGCGGCCCACGCTCTCCCGGTGCTCCAAGCGTAAAGGCCGGAGCGGACCAGACCACAACCTTTCCTGAGCCGGCGAGTGTAAATCTGGACGGCGTGGTGAACGACCCCAGCGGGACGGCCAGCATCCAGTGGAAGAAATATTCGGGCCCTGGAAAAGTCACCTTCGCGGCTCCGAACCGTCGGCGCACAAGCGCAACTTTCAGTGCGCCGGGCCGCTACACTCTCCTGCTCAGTGCGAGCGATCGTTTGCATCCGGTGGCATATGATGCCGTGGTCGTTCGCGTTCTCGCGGAAGAGGCAGTTCCGCTGCGGCCGTAGCCCAAGGAGCCGCAGGGCCGCTGCCTTATTTCGCCTTTGTCCGGACGGAGACGGCGGCGATCTGGTTCGTGTCCACAGCGGCGTCGTAAAACTCCGCGCCGGTGAGCTGTCCCAGATGGACGAGGCCGTCGGTCACTTTCTCCAGCTTGCCCCCGAGCTTTTCTCCGGAGTGCATTCGCAGCTCGACGAGCTGTCCTATCTGCCGTTCGAGAACTGAGCGGATCGTGTCACCTGGTTGTAGCTCCAGCTTTGATTGTGCGGAGGCTGGCGAAGAGAAGGCAACGACAAAGATGAAGGCGGCGAGGAGCAGTTTTTTCATGTCGCAGTCATAACGTAGCAGCCGCGCGAATTGCCAGTCCCAATGGAGAGGAAACCGCATGTGCGCTCGACGGTGCGAAATTGCTCCGGTAGTCCTAGCGGCGTGAACCGCTGGGCATGACGCACCTCGAGCAACTCCCAATTCCACCAGCTGCCAAAAAGCTTCTGCCGCTCATCGACTGGCAGATGGTGCTTTGGATGCTGGCGATCAAAGCACTGGTCTTTGGATTTGCCGCAGTCAGCGTGCGGACGCTTTTGAATGAGGAGATCAGTTGGTGGGAGATGTGGAATCGATGGGACGCGTTGCATTATCGTTTGCTGGCGCAATTCGGGTATTCCGCCACCGGAGAGGAACGCTTCTCCCTCGTCTTCTTTCCCCTTTATCCGTGGCTGGTGCGATTCGGCGCCATCATTTGGCGCGACTATTTCGCGGCCGCGGTGGCGATTTCCGGAATCGCCTCGATCGCGGCGGGCTTGCTTTTGCAAAAGCTGACCCGGCTCGACCATTCGATTGCCATTTCCCGACAGGCGGTCTGGTTCCTGTTCATCTTTCCGACGAGCTACTTCCTGCATATCGGATACACAGAAAGTTTGTTCCTCGCGCTGGTGATCGGATCTCTTCTCGCTGCCCGGAAGGATCGATGGGCGCTAGCAGGTCTGCTCGGCGCAGGTGCCTGCCTGACGCGCGTAAACGGTTTGATCCTGCTGCCGGTCCTGGCGGTGGAAGCATGGCAGCGCTATCGCGAGACGCGCCGCATCAACTGGAGCTGGCTTTGGATAGGCGCTGCGGGGTTGGGATTCGCCATTTACCTGTGGCTGAATTACCACGTCACCGGCGATTTTTTCATGTTCTCGAAGATCATGGCAGAGCATTGGCACAAGGAGTTCACCCCGCCCTGGATCGGGATTCGAGATCTTTGGCTCCGTTTTCCGGACCCGGATTTTACGGAAAGCTTTCACGAACTTTTCTACGTCGTTCTTGGTCTTCTGTGCACCGTCTGGTGCTGGGTGAAGCTGCGCCCCTCTTATGCAACGTGGATGACCTGCAATTGGCTGTTGATCAACAGCACTTCATTCGTCCTCAGCGTTCCGCGTTACACTCTCACGTTCTTTCCGATCTTCATTCTCTTCGCCCGTCTGGCGGTCAAGCAGCCACGGGTGGGGGCGCTCGTGACGGTCTGGTCGCTGTTGTCCCTCGGGCTCTTCGTGAGCAAGTTCGTGCAAGGCACTTGGGCTTTCTGAAAGGATAGGAGCCCTTGCTGCCTGTGCGGCGGAGAAGATCATCGTGCTGATATCAATCGTTCTGCCTTGCTACAATGAAGACGCCGTCTTGCGCGAGACGCACCGCCGTCTTTCCGAGGCGGCGGGAAAGATCGCGGGTGCGGCGCTTGAGTTCATCTACGTAGACGACGGCAGCGGGGACGGAACCGCTGCGGTGCTGCGCGAGCTGAGTCTCGCAGACAATCGCGTGCGGGTACTGCGGCTTTCGCGCAATTTCGGTCAGCAAATTGCCACGACCGCCGGCTTGGAGCACGCGGCCGGCGAAGCGGTGGTAATCATGGACGCCGATCTTCAGGATCCACCGGAGTTGATCGAACAAATGTACGCGCGCTGGCGCGAGGGGTACGATGTTGCCTTTGGACAGCGAGCGGAACGCGCGGGCGAGAGCACATTCAAACTCTGGAGCGCAAAGGCGTTTTACCGGCTCGTGAACGCCCTCTCGCGTGTCCACATGCCGGAGGACACAGGCGATTTCCGCCTGATGGACCGGAAGGTGGTCGCGGCGCTGCTGCGGATGCCGGAACGAGACCGGTTCCTTCGGGGTATGATAACGTGGGTTGGATTTCGGCAACTGGCGGTGCCGTATCGACGGGATCCACGTTACGCCGGCAAAACCAAATACCCGCTCCTCGGCATGGTGCGCCTGGCCGCAAACGCGGTCTTCTCATTTTCGGTCGCGCCGCTGCGTCTCGCGGTTGTGAGCGGCTTTGTCGTAATCGGCCTCGCTCTTCTGGGGATCGTCTACGCAGTAATCTTGCGCTTCTTCTTTGATCCGTCCCAATGGGTGCGCGGCTGGGCTTCGATCTTCGTCGCGATTTTGTTCATGGGCGGCGTGCAGCTCGTTTCACTCGGCATCATCGGCGAGTATATCGGGCGGATTTACCGCGAGGTAAAACAGCGCCCCCTCTACTTGGTGCACGAACGATTTGGTTTCCCTGACGAGAAGAGCAAATGAGTGCTCAGGGCGACCCGGCGGTGGTTCCGTGGCGGTGGAGGTCACGACTCCCGAGGGTGGATTGGGGCGTGGTGTTTTGGATGCTCGCGATCAAGACAGTGGTCCTGGGCTTCGCCGCCATTAGCGTACGGACGCTTTTTGGAGACGATTTCACGCTGCGGGAGATGTGGAATCGCTGGGACGCCGCGCATTATCTTTCTCTGGCGCAGTCAGGTTACACGGCGACAGGTGAGGAGCGATTCTCGCTCGTTTTGTTTCCGCTCTATCCCTGGTTGGTACGAGCGCTAGCAGCGTTCTTCTCCTGGAACTTTTTTGCTTCCGCGCTGGTAATCTCGGGCCTCGCTTCCATTGCGGCGGGCTTGTTGTTGCAGCGACTGACGCGATTGGATGCGTCACCTGTCACGGCCCGCTACGCGATCTGGTTTCTCTTTATTTTTCCAACCAGTTACTTCCTGCACATCGGCTACGCGGAAAGTCTCTTCCTGGCGCTCGTTCTCGGCAGCGTGCTGGCGGCGCGAACTGACCGCTGGCCGCTCGCGGGCGTGCTCGGCGCCTGTGCCTCCTTCACTCGAGTGAACGGATTGATTCTCCTGCCGACGCTGGCGGTTGAAGCGTGGCAACAGTATCGAGCAAACCGACATTTCGACTGGCGATGGCTGTGGATAATTGGGGTTGGATGCGGCTTCGCTGCTTATCTCTCTCTGAACTATTACGTGGCGGGCGACTTCTTTGCCTTCTCACAGCTTCAACAGGAACACTGGTTCAAGAAGCTCACGCCGCCGTGGGTCGGCATCCATGCTGTTTGGTTGCGCATTCCCGGCACGAACATCACCGAGGGTCTGCACGAGTTCTGTTTCATTCTGCTTGGGTTTGTCTGCACGATTTGGTGCTCGCTGCGCCTGCGGCCGTCCTACGCCGTCTGGATGACGTGCAACTGGCTGTTCATCACCAGCATTTCCTTTCTCATCAGTGTGCCGCGTTACACCCTCACGTTCTTCCCGATTTTCATCCTCTTCGCGCAAGTCGCGACAAGACGGCCGCTCCTGGGAGCGCTGCTTTCTCTCTGGTCGGTTGCGTTTCTGGTGTTGTTCGCCACGAAATTCGCGCACGGCACCTGGGCGTTTTGATTCGGATCGGTCATTGGAAATCCGGCCGTGCTGTCTCGCCATTCGGTTGCGCGCGCTGCGAATCACACGAGGTGACCCCGACAGAGCGACGCAGCTATAAGGCACGGCACGGCGACACAGCGCCGTAGCTACAGTTGTAGCCGCCTCGCTGCGTCGAGGCGAACCGCGCATCACGGAGCGTTATGGCAGAGCCGGATCGATCGAATCGAAAGGCAGCGTAGCACCAGTGCTGCTTCGCTGTAATGTGAAGCTGTGAAGGAAACGCGAGAGATTTCGTCGTCGGCCTCACCAGCATGCTGTCACGAATCGGACCACCCGCAGGAGGAAAGCGCAAAGAGCGCGCCCTCACCCACGGCAGAATATTTCTGTCCAATGTGTCCTGGAGTTACAAGCGACCAGCCGGGCCTCTGCCCAAAGTGTGGGATGGCGCTTGAACCGGCAGCACCGCGAATCGCCCGCACCGCCACGCTCTACACCTGCCCGATGCACCCGCAGATCGAGCAAGATCATCCCGGCAATTGCCCGATTTGCGGCATGGCCTTGGAGCCGAAGAGCATAACGGCGAAGCCTGCGGACGACGGCGAATTGCGGAGCATGACGCGGCGCTTCTGGATCGGCGGTGTGCTCGCGCTGCCGGTTTTTCTCCTCGGGATGGCTCACATCATTCCCGGCGCACCGCATTGGGCAGGGGGTGATCTCTCCCGCTGGATTCAATTCGCGCTGAGCACACCGGTGGTGCTCTGGGCGGGCGCACCGTTTTTCGAGCGCGGTTGGCGGTCCGTCCGCACGATGAACCTAAACATGTTTACGCTCATCGCCATGGGAGTGGGCGTGGCGTATCTCTACAGCGTCGCAGCGCTTCTCCTGCCCTCCGTTTTTCCGGAGTCGTTCCGCGTCGGAGGAAAAATCGGCATCTACTTCGAGGCCGCGGCCGTCATCACGGTGCTCGTCCTGCTCGGTCAGATGCTGGAGTTGAAAGCGCGCAGCCGCACCGGCAGCGCGATCCGCGCCCTGCTCGATCTGGCGCCGCGCACGGCGCGCGTTTTGCGCGAGGGCGCGGAAACCGACGTGCCGCTCGAGCACGTGGTCGCGGGGGATCATCTGCGCGTTCGCCCTGGAGAAAAGGTTCCTGTCGACGGTTCGGTGATTGAAGGCCGGGCGAGCATCGACGAATCCATGATCACCGGGGAGCCGATGCCGGCCGGGAAAGAAGTGGGCGATAAGGTCACCGGCGGTACGATCAACACGACCGGCAGCTTCGTCATGAAAGCGGAGCGCGTCGGCAGCGAGACGATGCTCGCGCAGATCGTGCAGATGGTTGCCACCGCGCAACGAAGCCGTGCTCCGATCCAACGGCTGGCCGACAAAGTGGCTGCCTACTTTGTTCCCGCTGTCCTGGCGGCGGCGCTAATCACCTTCGCCGTTTGGTCGCTCGTCGGCCCTGAGCCGCGCTTCGCACACGCGGTTGTGAATGCGATTGCTGTGTTAATCATCGCCTGCCCATGCGCGCTTGGATTGGCCACTCCGATGTCGGTCATGGTTGGGATCGGACGCGGCGCGCAATCCGGCATTCTCATCCGGAACGCCGAGGCGATGGAACTGATGGAGAAAGTGACCACGCTCGTAGTGGATAAAACCGGCACGTTGACGGAAGGCAAGCCGCGGCTCGTCCAAACCGTAGCGGCGACTGGCAT
>JBHENA010000011.1:254-11806 GCA_046262275.1 Chthoniobacterales bacterium | reverse complement strand
CCCGCCGATGAGTTGCTGTCATTGGCAGCTTCTCTGGAACAAGAGAGCGAACATCCGATTGCAGTGGCAATCGTGCGCGGTGCCAAAGAGCGGCGCATTAGGCTTCGGGAGGTGGAGCGGTTCGAGACCGTCACGGGCGTTGGCGTGAGCGGCCGCGTCAACGGCCGTGAGATCCTGATCGGGAAGCCGACGTTCATTCGAGAGCGGGTCGACAACGCTGCTGAGTGGGACCAAGAGATCGCCGCTTGGCAGGAGCAGGGGCAGACGGTAGTGCTCGTTGCGATCGACGGGCGAATGGCCGGTGCGCTCTCCGTTGCAGACGTGGTGAAGGCTTCCACGCTTGAGGCAATCCGCGCGCTGCATTCTGCTGCGGTTAAGATCACGATGCTGACGGGCGACAACTCGGGCACTGCGCAGGCCGTCGCCAAGCCGCTCGGCATCGATGAAGTGGAAGCCGGAGTAGAGCCGCGGGAGAAGAGCCTCTACGTGCAACAGCTCCGCGCGCGGAAGGAAATAGTCGCAATGGCGGGCGACGGCATAAATGACGCGCCCGCACTGGCGGCAGCCGATGTCGGGATTGCGATGGGCACCGGCACGGACGTCGCGATCGAAAGCGCAGGTGTCACGCTCGTAAAAGGCGATTTGCGCGGCGTGAAAAACGCCATCCTGCTGAGCCGCGCCATGATGAGCAATATCCGGCAGAACCTGTTCTTTGCCTTTATCTACAACGTGCTCGGCGTCCCAATCGCAGCGGGCGTGCTCTATCCGATTTTCGGCATTCTCCTCAGCCCAATGATCGCGGGAGCCGCGATGAGCTTCAGCTCGGTTTCAGTAATCGCGAATGCCTTGCGCCTTCGGAACGTTCAGCTCGGCTGATCCGATGAACAACCTCCTCGCGCCAATCCTCGCACTCGCGCTGCTCGTGTTTCTGTTTGTGCTCGAGCGCCTTTTCCCTTTGCGCAAAAGCACGCGTTCGCTTCTCGCGCGCGTCATGGTCAACCTCGCAATCTCCGCGCTCGCCTTTGTCGCGGCCGTTGCTCTGGTGCAGCCGGCGGTGCAGTGGGCGCTGCGCTGGTCGACTGAGAAGCCATTCGGTCTCATTCATCTGGTCGCGCTGGCGGAGTGGACGCAGTTTGCTCTCGGTTTTCTGCTTATGGACCTCGGGTTCTATTACTGGCACGTCGCAAATCACCGGGTGCCGTTTCTCTGGCGATTCCACAACGTCCATCACATCGACCCGGACCTGGATGTCTCCACCGCGTTCCGATTTCATTTTGGCGAAATCGCGCTTTCGAGCGCGTTCAACATCGTGCAGGTGAGCCTGATCGGCATCTCTCCGTGGTGCTTTGCCGCTTACCACCTCGCGTTTCAAACGGAGGTGCTCTTTCACCACAGCAACTGGCGGTTGCCGATCGGTCTGGAGCGAGCTTTGAGCAGAGTGATCGTCACGCCGCGCATGCACGGGATTCATCACTCGCAGGTTGAGCGGGAGAACAAATCGAACTTCGGCACGGTCTTCACCTGGTGGGACAGGCTCCATCGCACTCTTGGCCTCAATATCCCCCAGAACGCCGTCATCGTTGGGATTCCCGGCTACTCGCGAGCGGAAGATAACACGATGAGCAGCGCGCTCCTGATGCCGTTCCGCAAACAGCGCGATTACTGGCGTGGCGCCGACGGCGCCGTGGTCGCTCGCGAGCAGACGCTGGAAAAGCCAAACTGTACCAGGCTCGCCGAGTAAGGCCGGATTGGAACGGTGGCGTGAACCTCCCTGGGGTCCACGCCTGACCACTGCACGTGTGAGGCTTGTCTGCCTTGTGTATTCACCCCTGCCATTCGGCTGGGATCACTCAACCAACTCCGGAATGTGCTCGCGTTCGTAATTTTGGATAAGGACAGCAAGCACATCCATAAGCGACGCGAGCGGATGGTTTTCATCTTCGCCAACCTCATCAGTGACATGATCGAGTAGCTGCACTACTCCCTCGTATTCCGCTTCCGTGTGAGGCACTCGCACAGCGCGCGAGAGCGGCGGCCAGGCCTTCGTCATTTCTTCCAGTTCGAGCGCGGACATTTTTAATTCTTCCAATGGGCTCTGTCGTATTCCTGATGGGTCAGCACGTGGCGGATGTAAATCTTCTTTCGATTATAATGCACGGCTGCGATCAGTCGAACTTTGTTGCCGCCGATGTTGAAGACGGTGAACTTCCCGACCTGGTCAGCGTGAGGGAAGGTCTGACGCAAGTGAACGAAATCGGTAAAACGACCTTTCCGCATGATCGCGTACCACTGCACGAGTGCGGATTTCGTCTCCGGATGTGTGGCGGCGAAATTGTTTAGGCGCTTTCTCGTAATGACGTGCATAACGTCGCTGCTGGCAGGCGATCCTCCACGCACGTCAGCCGGGCGTGAATGGCGGCCAGGGTGTTCAGGCGCACGCCGGCGATGTAGAGTCCGAGGATCAGCCCGTAAAAGATCGTTGTCCGCCACGGGCCGAGTTGCTCGTATCGACGCGGGCTTGCGAGAATTGCCGGCGGCAATTGGCGCATCCGCCCCAGCCGGCACAGAGCGCGGTAAAATTCCGCATCTTCCATCAGCGGCACGTCGGGATATCCGCCCACGGAGAAGAATGCTTCGCGCCGGCAGAAGATGCCGTGATCGCCCAACGCTAAGCCGGCGAGTTCCACACCGACATTCCCGAGCGAATCACTGAAGCGATAGATGCATTCACGCCGCGGAAAGCGCAGCCGAAAACAACCGCCGACCAGCGCATCATCGCGTAATGCGTCTGCGATGTGGTTGAGCGCGTTTGCCGGGACGATCGCGTCTGCGTGCAGGAACCAGAAAAGGTTTCCACGCGCGATTGCCGTCCCAGCGTTCATTTGCCGTGCGCGTCCGCGCTCTGTCTTTAGGACTGTGTCGGCCAGACCTGCGCTCAGCACCATCGTGTCATCCTCGCTGCCGCCGTCGACCACGATGATCTCGGCGCCTGCTGCGCGCCTACGAAGATCTTGCAAAAAATCGCGGATCAGCTCCGCCTCATCGAGCACCGGCACGATTATCGAGACGAGCGGCGGCAGCGAACGATGCAGCTCCTCAGGCACCAATCCGCCGGAACGTGAACGTGGTCTCAGTCTTCACCAGCTCGCCGTTCATCTCCATAATCGGGAAAGCGAGAAAGTTGATGGGCCCGCTCGCCGGCTGTGGCTCGACCATCAGGTCGCGACCTTTGGTGAGTTCGAAGCGGTTCGCTGGATTATGCCCGAAATAATACTCTGCCAGCTTCGGGTTTTTCCAGGCCTCGCTGATGTCCACCGGTACCCAGCGGCCATCCGCGAAAATTTCCGCCCAGCAGTGGTAGCCTTCGATGGCGCCGGCATTTTTCTCCGCCGGAATTGTGGCGCCAACCGCGAAGCGCGCCGGAATCCCAATGCTGCGCGCGAGCGCGATAAAATAGGCATGAAAGTCGGTGCAATTTCCGGTGCGGGCATCGCAGGCGAACATTGCATCGCCACGACCCCAGCCGCTCCCCGACTTGGCGTAGCGCATCCGTCCGAGCACATGATCGTAGAGCGCTCTGGCGCGTTCTAGTTCGGTCCTTTTCTGCGCCACGGCCTGCGCCGCGAGTGTCTTAAAGGTTTCGTTGATCGGAACCAGCTTTTCCGGGCGGAGGTAGCGTGCCGCTTCTCCAGTGGCCGCCGGATAGGCCGCCTTCTCTTTCCGTAAAACGCGGTAGCGGAGCTCAATCCTTTTTCCGCTGTCGGAAGCCTGAGGAGAGAGGACACAGATATCGTTCCCGTACTCGCGGTCCTGCACCTTCTCCCATTTTATCGGGATGCTGGTGGCTTCGAGCTGCACGGTCTGGAAAGCGTCGGTTTTTGCCAGCGGCATCCAGAGGCGCGCCTCGCCTGTGATCGACGGCAGCGTGACCCGATAAACGAACTCGAACTGGTCCGAGCCGGTGACGATGCCGCCCCGCTCCTGTGCGAACAGCGAAATCCCGCCGGAAGCAAGCAAAACGAGAGCCAGCAAAAGGCGCATGCCCTGCCTTTCGGTGCTACGACTTGCGGACTTTCTTCCAGACGCCGCCTTCTTCTTTCCAGTCGTAGAGCGCCTTCCCGTTGACCTTGTGAACCGAAGTCTCCGTCACTTTCATGGCGCCGGGTTTACCTGAGAGGAAGAAATCAAGATCGTAGGTCGTGCCGTCGGCGGCTTTCATGTCCACACAGGCGAAATGTTTGCCGCCGCCCAGACTGGAGAGCCGATCGTCGTGCACCTTGACCAGGGTAAGCGCGAGATCCTTGCCCTCGTGCTTGGCGTGAAATTTCCCGTCTTTTTTGCTCTCCGCTTCAATATGTTTCCTAATCCCGGCGGAGATATCTTTCGTCGTCACTGCCGTTGCAGCAGACTCTTTCTTGGGATGCTCCTTGGGGTGCTCGGCTCCGTTTTTCGGGTGCTCGCCTCCTCCGGTTGGATGTTCACCACCGGTGGGGTGCTTAGCGGCCATGACCGGGATTGCAACTCCGAGCGAGACCGCGACGGCTACTGCGAAAACCAATTGTTTGCTCATGCAACCGGCATAATCGCTTTCGCGCCTGACGGCAAGGCTCCTATTCAGCCAATGCTGGCTCCAGCGGTAGGATTCGAACCTACGACCAATCGGTTAACAGCCGATCGCTCTACCACTGAGCTACGCTGGATCTCGTCGGCGCGCGGCGTTTATTTTCCCCGCCTCGGAATAAACGGCAAATGGTTTCGCCGCAGCTGGAATCGGGTAATGATTCCGTTCCTTTTCCGCGCATGCACGCCGCCAAAGTTTTTTTTGCACAGCTGCTGCACAGCTGCTGGCGGCGTTTAGCTTCGAGGGACACGCTGCTCTGCGCGTTGGCGCTTCTTCCCGGGTCGGCTTTCGTCTTCCTCCAGGTGCCGCCTATCTGGCGGGACCACGACAGCCTGGCGCAAATCGCCGCGCCTCCGGGGCACGTCAATCTGCTCCAGTTTCCACCGCTCTACCCGTTCCTCGCTCGTGTTCCCATCCTGCTGATTTCCGGCTGGACTCATCTGGTCGAAGATCGGCCGCTGCGAATGGGTGTTTCGCAGAACGTGGCGCTGAATGACGGAGGCGTTTACATCCTGGTTGCGGCGCAGCATCTCGCGCTCATTCTCGCACTGGCGCTGTTCGTGGTGACGGCGGCGAAAAGCTGGGAAAGGCGCGTTCTTCTCATCCTGGTCGCGCTCGCGACGCCTGTGCTGTTCGTCGGAGCGCATGTGGTTTCATCAGAGGCCCTCGGGATTATCCTCATGATCTGCCTCGTCAGCATCGCGGTGCATCTTTTTCAAAACTCACACCGTTCCGATGGGCCAGCTTTGGCTGCCTTTGGGATTTGCCTCTATCTGAATATTATGACGCGGCACCAGAGCGCTGTGTTCGCGGCGCTCCTCCCGCTCGGATACCTCTTCGCTTTCGCCGGCGCTCTGGTCCGGCAACCCCGCGGAGCTCTACCCACGGTACCGGATCCTGGGCGGGCCCACTGGTGGAGAAAAGCGTGGCGCGCGATTCTGGTCGGAGTGGCGGCCATTTTGCTGGCCAATGGCACGACCAGAGTTCTGTGTGCAGTCTTTGGCGAGCCGTACCGATCCACGGTCAGCCGCACCGCGATTTACCGTTTCGACAAGGTGGATCGACTTCCCGCGCCGGAGCGGGAGGCGTTTATCCAGGAGCTGCAAAGCAAAACAGATGATCCGATTACGAAAGAGGCCATCCCACGACTCCTGGAAGTGAAAGGCTACTGGGGCACCTCCATGGCCGAACTCGAACGGCTGATCAAAAAGCACCGCCCGCCGATGACCGCGAAGGAGCGGAAGAAACTGGTCGACGATTATCTGAATGAAATCTGCACGCTCTACTTCCGTGCGGCGCCGCCTTTCCTCGTGGAGAACATCAGGAACGCAATCCGACGGGGACTCACGCGGTCAACCGCTGAAGAAGTGGCGCGAGCTTTTGTGAACGGCGGCGTGGCGTCGCTGCAATTCTACCGCACGAACCGCGGACGCGGCGTCCGTACCGCGCACCTTGCAACTTGCTCCCCTGAGGCCGAAGCGCGCATTGCAGCTTTCGCTGCTCACGGATGGTTTGGCGGAATCAATCAAGTTCCGAGCGGCTTCGTCTTGCTTGGCAGCGCGCTCGCCGCGGCGGGTTTGGCTTTCTTCAAGCGGTTCCGCGGGAGTTTGCTGATTCTGATTCTCGCGATCGCCGTAACGAATCTGCTTCTCGTCGTAGGGACATTCGCCTTCGCATCCTACAGTTCACGCCAGGTATTACCCGAGTGCGTCTTTGCATTCGTCGCGCTCTCGCTCGTTCTCGCTGGCGCGTTTCCGCCGCGGACTCCAGCCGAGCGGCCCGCCACGCAGTGAACACCACCCGGCTCATTGACGCAGCAGCGTTCCGCATTTGGCACTTCCCAAAATGGTCCTGGGCGTAAACGGAATCCGGCTGCTGGGGCAACGCAGCGGGGTCGGGCGCGTCATCGAGGCGATCCTTCGCTGCATGGAAACAGTGGAACATCCGTTTCGTTCCATTCGGGTGTATTCACCACGTCCTTTGCCTGCTGATGTGCGGCTTCCCGCCTGCGCAGAGAACGTGGTGCTGCCTTCGCCTTTACCTCCTGGATTGTGGGAGCAATTCGTCCTTCCCCGTGGCCACGGGCCCCGCAACCTACTGTTTTGCCCCAGTTACGTGATCCCGCTCCTCGCGCGTTGTCCTACGTTCCTCGTCCATCTCGGCTCCTATGAAGGCTATCCGCAGGATTTCAGTTGGTGGGCGCTCAACAAAGCCAGGGTGATCTATGCATTAAGCGCCAGACGAGCGACCGTGGTCTCGACCCTCAGCGAGCACAGCAGACGCGACATGTCGCGTTTCTACCATATCCCGGCGGAGAAGATCGAAGTGATTCCAGCAGGAGTGGACACTACGTCGTTCCGGCCGATGTCTGACCCGGTGCCTATCGCCGCGTGGCGCCGTGCGACCTTTGGCGCGGATGTGCCCTTCATTGTTTATGTGGGAAAGCCAATTCGACGCCGAAATCTTCCCTCGCTTCTTGAAGCCTTTGCCGCTTCCAAAAAGGCAGCGCGAATTCCGCACAAGCTCCTCCTTGTGGGCACTGGACTCCCCGGGACTACGCCGGTGGAAAGCGTCATCGAACGGCTGGGGATGCAGCGTGAGATCATCACGCTCTCCTACGCGAGCCACGAAGAGATGGTTCTGATCTATAACGCGGCCAGTCTGCTCGTCTACCCTTCATCGTATGAAGGTTTCGGCCTGCCCGTTCTGGAAGCGATGGCCTGCGGCACGCCGGCGATTGCACTAAACAACACGGCCTTTCCCGAATTCGCGGGCGGTGTCGCTCTCCTACTGGAAGACGCAGCGCCGAGCACACTTCAAAACGCAATCGAATCGGTGCTTTCCGATTCGGAGCAGCAGGCGCAGATGCGGGCGGCCGGGCCGGAACGTGCGACCGCTTACGATTGGCACTCGATCACCGGCCGCTATGTGGAATTGATGAAGAAAGCACTCCGCAGGTCCTAAACTGAACCCTTGCTAAGGTCGAACGCGCTCTGCCACTATTCACCCCGCCGGCGTTGATGCGATGTCCGCTCTGAAATGCTCCGTCATCATTCCCGTCTGGCGCGCGGGCAAAACGCTTGAAGCTTGCCTGACTTCCGTGGCGGCAGCCATTCGACCGCAGGATGAGATTGTTATCGTCGCCGATGGCGAGGGGGATGGATCGTGGCGGATGGCGCCACGTTTCGGTGCGCGAGTGGTGAATCTTCCGGTGAACGGCGGGCCGGCCCGCGCGCGCAATGCCGGAGCGGCCGCTGCCGAAGGCGAGATTCTATTTTTCGTCGACTCGGATGTCGCCATACCAGCGGATTCTTTGGATCGAATCGAAAAAGCCTTCGAAGAGGAGAGGGGAGTCACTGCGATCATCGGCTCCTACGATGAGGAACCTGCGGAGCGAAACTTTCTCTCGCAGTTCAAAAATCTGTTCCACCATTTTGTGCACCAGCACGGTTCCGCCGATGCCTCCACCTTCTGGGGCGCGTGCGGCGCGATTCGCCGCCGGGAATTTCTCCAGCTCGGTGGATTCGACGAGTCGTTTACGCGGCCATCGGTCGAAGACATCGAGTTGGGTTATCGGCTCAAGGCCGGTGCGCAGAAAATCCGCCTGCTTCCGGAGCTTCAGGTGAAGCATTTGAAAAGGTGGAATGCGCGCTCGTTGATCGCTTCCGATCTGCTCGATCGCGCCGCTCCCTGGACGGAACTGCTCTGGAATAATTTCGCAGGCCGACAGCGGCAGGGGACGACGGACCTGAATCTCGGCATAAGTTATCGGCTCAGCGCGATTGTCTCCTTCCTGCTGATCCTGGCCGGCTTCGCGTGCTTCTTCACCCTATGGGCTCTGCCTTTGTTTTTCATTCTCGGAATCGTCTTCGTCTTGCTTCAGCTGCCGCTCTTTCGGTTCTTCCGCGCCAAACGCGGCACCAGATTCGCCATCGGCACTGTGCCGTGGCGTTTGCTTTACGACATCTATAGCGGGGTTGGTTTCTGTTACGGCTCGTGGCGTTTTGCGCACGCCGCATCGAAGAAGGTTTTGCAGAACGCCTTCGCCAGAATCGATGGCGTGGCGCTGGGCGCCGCAATTGCGGTCGCCTCAGGTAGCGCTCTCTTTCTCGCCACGATCATCCTTGTCGCTAAGGGGGGAGAATCGGTCGGCCAAAACCTCGGCCTCCTCGCGCAGTATTTTCCCGGGTATCGTGTTACCTGGGGTGGCAGTCTGGTGGGGCTGGGCTATGCGGCTTTGTGCGGATTCGCTTTCGGCTTCTCCTTCGCGCTCATCCGAAACACCGTCGTGCGATTCTATCTCGGCTCGCTTCAGGTGAAACGCTTTGTCACCATGGGCGAGCCTTTGCTCCGTTCTGAGGTTAATGCACGCGTCCAAAGTGTGATGAAGCCGACGGCCGGTCCCGATAACACACAGCTAGAGAGGCCCGCATGAACTCGCCAGAACCGAAGGAAGCATCGACGAGAAGAAACCCCCCGCAAACGCCCGCCCCAGAAGAAGTCCTACTTCAGGCGGTGATCAGAATGAGCCGGAAGGTCCTTGGAATTACTCTTGGCGTTCTCTGTGGCCTCGGGATCTTTGTGGCTACGATCTTCCTTGTCTTGAAAGGCGGACCAAACGTCGGCAGTCACCTTCAACTCCTGAATCAGTTTTTTCCTGGATACAGTGTGACCGCAATCGGCAGTCTGGTGGGCTTCGGCTACGGATTTGCTGTCGGTTACGTGAGCGGTTGGGTCATCGCCACGGTTTACAACTGGGTCGTTCTGCTCCGGCACGGCTCCGATGCGTAGCCGATGCGGTTCGGTCTGATCGGCGCCGGCTGCATCGGGCAACTGCGCGCCCGCGCTTTGCGCAAAGTTGAAGGCGCCAGTCTCGTCGCGGTGGCGGATGTAGAGTCGACGCGCGCCGCGATGTTGGCCCGACCTGCTGGGGCCATGACTGCAGCCAGTGCTGCGGACCTTCTGGGCGTTGACTCAATCGACGCCGTTATCGTCTCAACGCCGCCGCCGTTCCACGAAGAAGCGGCGGTGGCGAGTCTCCGCGCGGGCAAACACGTCCTTTGTGAGAAGCCTCTCTCGAACTCTGTCGAAGCTTGCCGGCGCATGGTCGACGCCGCCGGGGACAACGGCAAGATGCTCGCGACCGGATTCAATCATCGGTTTTTCCCGGCGGTTCAATTTTTGAAGAAGACCGTGGCCGCCGGGGTAATCGGGAAGCTGAATCATGTCCGCGCATTCGCCGGGCATGAAGGCCTCACTCAATTCCGCGCCGCCTGGGAGTACGAGAAAAACGTGATCGGCGGCGGCGCTCTCATGGACGTGGGAATCCACATTATCGACCTGACTGCGCATATTTTGGGCGACGTGCGCGAGGTCTTTGGCATCGCAACCGGCAGCGTTTTTAATTTAACCGGCAGCGAAGATAACGGCTTTGGTCTCCTTCGGAGCAGCAATGGCGCGGTAGCTACACTGCACGCATCATGGACGGAGTGGAAGGGCTACCGCTTTTACATTGAAGCCTACGGCGACCGAGGAATGGTGCGCGCGTTTTATGCGCCCATGATGAACATGCTCATCACGAAGGAAGCGGCGGAAAGCACGCCACGACGGCGCTTCAAATTCTATCCCGCCATCACGATGAAAGAGAAGCTCTTTGGCTGGCAGGACACGGTGGTGGAGACGTTCCGGCAGGAGATCAGCGAGTTTATGGCATTGTGCGGCGGTGGGCGAGCGGAACAGATTGCCGATGGCCGCGCCGGACTTCGTGCGGTGGAAATCGCGAATGCCATCTATCGCAGTTCGGCCGAAGGCCAGCCGATTACTCTCTCCAGCGGCGGCGATTGATGTCCGCGCCGGCCAAAGAGCAGTTGCCCTCGTGGCTTAGGCGCATTGAGGACCCCTACGGGATCGTCTGGCGTCTCTCGAATGTCGCGCGGCGTCTGAGTGTCAGGCGCACCTTAAAATTCGCGGAAGGCTATCTCCGGCACCCGCAATTCACACGACCTGTCTTCATTCTCGGCGTCCCGCGATCCGGCACGACCACGATATTCCTACTCCTGGAGGCGAGCACTCATCTCGGCTCGATCGGGCGCGAAGGGCACGACATCTGGCGCATGTACCATCACCCGCGTTACTCTGGATGGCAGTCCGATTCCATTGGCCCCGGCGCGATCAAACGCGGTGAGCGGCGTTTCGTGTACGCGTTTCTTTACGCCTATGCTGGCGCTCGGCGCTTCGTGGAGAAGACGCCGGAAAATTCCTTGCGCGTCCCGTATCTGCTTGAGCTGTTCCCGGACGCGTTGTTCGTGGTTGTGTGGCGAAACCCCTGCGATGTGATCAGCTCGCTGATTAATGGTTGGCGTCACCCAAGAGGGCGCTTCCGCTCCTATTTTGTGCCCGAGGATCTCCACATCCCTGATTACCCTCATCGCCGGCAATGGTGTTTTGCGCTGGTGAAAGGATGGCGAGATTATCGCGCGTCACCCATCCCGGAGATTGCGTTCGCGCAATGGGCCCAACCGACCGAAGCGCTGCTCGCAGCGCGGGCACTCGTCCCAGCGGCTCAATGGCACGAGATGTTTTTGGAGGATTTGATCGCAGCGCCCCGAGAAACGCTCGTCGGCCTTTGTCGCTTCACCGGATTGGAAATGGAAGAGCACCTCGGCACGGAACTGGCGAAACTCTTGAGAACGCCTGCCAATGCTCTGACTCCCGCGAGAAACGAAAAGTGGCGGACGGATAATGAACAATGCATTCTTGAGCTGTTGCCGCGGATTGTTCCGCTCGCCGGTCGCATTGGGTATCGTGTCGATCCGCAAAGCGGTTCCTGCACCCGCCCATGACGGTTCAGTCAGGATCCGGAAGCGCTGTGGTCTCTCCTCAAGTCTTCAACTCGATCATTATGGCTACCACAACCGAGTCACTCGCGGAT
>JBHENA010000011.1:0-244 GCA_046262275.1 Chthoniobacterales bacterium | reverse complement strand
ATCATGCACAGATACGAGGCGGCAAATAATCACGTCATGAATTCGCTCCTGGCGCACGCCGCCAGCGCGATTTTCGGGGAGCGCCCGTGGACGGTTCGCCTCCCATCAGTCGTGTTCGGTATCGCCGGCGTTTGGGCGTTCTACTTTGTTGCGCGCCAAATTTGGCAACGAGGCGTCGCGCTTTCCGGCACCTTCCTGTTCGCCGTCTCCTATCACCACATTTACTACACGCAGATGGCGCGGG
>JBHENA010000010.1:9781-28112 GCA_046262275.1 Chthoniobacterales bacterium | reverse complement strand
CCACGGTATTCCCCACTTTGATGCGATGGGGCAGTTGCTTCCCCGCATCTTTGAGTCAGACGCCTTCATCGCCTGGCTCGAGCTGCAGCGCACACCGCGGCTGGGCAGCCTGCTTCGCTTCCTGAACGCGCTCGAAAGTGAGCATCCACTTTTTGGCGGAATCTCGCGCCAGCGCGTGGAGAAGACGTTGCGCCGCGCCCTGGGAGAGATCGCGCTCGACGACCTCGCAGTCTTGCGCGCGCATTGCGGCACGCGCGGGAGCGAAGCAGCGCAGGCCGTGCACGCGCTACTCGGCGAGCTCGATTTTTTGCCCGCGCGCGAGACGCTTTCCGAGTTCCTCCGCGCCACCTCTGGGGCGTTCCACAAACTGCAATGGCAGGAGCGCTGGCGCGAAATCGAGAGCCGCAGCGGCTGGACTGGAGCGGTAGAGCCGGTGTTCTCCCGCACGTTGTTCCTGCGCTGGCTGGGCGAGATCGCGAGCACGCTGCGCGTCACACGCGATGAGACCGGCAGCCATCCTTACGCCCGCGTGCAAATCGTCACGCCGGCACAGGCGGAAGATCAATCCTGGTCGTACTTGATCCTGGCAGGACTCAACGAAGGCGTGTGGCCGCCGGCGGGGGCGGGCGATTTCGTCGGCGCAGAACAGATCGAGGCTTTCAACAGCAGTGTGCAGAAGCTCAACCGCGCAGCCACGCGCCGCGGGCGGCAGGGCGAAGGACACATCGCTGTGCGAGACGGAAAAGCTCTCTTCCTCGGCTTGCAGCAACGCCGCCAGCTTGCGCTCGCTCAGTTTGACGGGCTGATCGACTCGGCCGAGCTCGGCGTCGCGCTTACCGCCAGCGTCGTGCAGGAAGCGGCGCCGGAACGCGTCTCAAATCCGAGCGAATTCTTCAGCCGAATTTATCATCAACACCGCGGCGATATTCTGTCGCAACAGACGCTCCGGTCGCTGCGCGATGAAACCGAAGCATGGCTGCACAATTGCGGGCTGCGGCGGCGCGACGATGTCGCGGCGTCCTCGGAAGTGAAACAGACGCGCGTGGCTTACGATGCGCGTCGCGATGCCGGCCCGTCCGGCGAATACGATTTCGCGCTGCGCACGGCGCCGGCTTCGATCGAGCCGCTGAGCGTAAGTGACGTGGAGGCGTTGCTGAAATCGCCGGCGCTAGTTTGGATGAAGCGGTTTCTCGGCGTGGAAGGGACGGAAGACCCGACCTACGCCTGGAACGCCACCGTCGGCAAGTGGACGCACGATTGGCTCGCGAGCTTCGGGGAAGGAGCGAACGCGTTCGTTCCGTTCCCGGGTGGTGCGCAGATGGAAGAGCAGATTCGCGCTGCGGCCGAGCGGACGCGCGCAGAAGTCCTCATGCTTTGCGATGCAGCCGGGAAGCCGTTGCCGGATTGGTGGCAATCGGGGTGGGAAAACGCGCTCTGTGTTGCGCAGGCGCTCGGCAGCATCCTTGGCACCGCGGATGACTGGCGCTGGGCCGCGCCGGAATGGGTCTTCGAAGCGCATGGGATCCCCGTCGCTGCCGGGCGCACTCTGCTCATTCGTGGCCGCGCCGATCTGCTCCTCGCTGAGACGAGTGCTCGCCCCTCGTCGCTCGAAGTGCCGAAGCTTTGGGTGATCGATTTCAAGACCGGCAACAAGAAACTCGCTCTCAGACAGTCGGGGACGGAAGAGGAACGCCGCCTCCGCGTGCTGCGGCTCGTGCTAAAAGGCGGTGCTTTGCAGCTTAGCCTCTATGCGATGGCCGCGCGCGAATCCGGCGCGCGCGATGTTGAGGTCAGTCTCATTTCACCTGCCACCCGCGCCGCCACACCGCAGCTCAAGATCGACAACTTGGCGGGCTGCGCAGATGCGTTTGCCGAACTCGCGCGCATGCAGCAGGAGGGCATCTTCGGGATGCGCGGTTCGATTCGCGGCGCGTTTCTGTTCACGCCCAGTTATCCGCTGGCGACGCTCGCCATCGATGGCGACGTGCTGACGGAACGCTGGGAGAAAACGCATCCCGATCTCCCGCTGGATGAGGAGGTCCCATGGTGGTAGCCCCTGCCGATCAGGAAGCGCGCACCCGCTTTGCCACGGAACTGGAGCGCAACTTCTCCGTCATGGCCGCAGCCGGCGCGGGGAAAACGCGCGCCGTCACCGATCGCATCGCGCAGATCGCGCAGTCGCCGCATGCCGAGACAGCGTTACCGCGGCTTGTCGTGCTCACCTTTACCAATCGCGCGGCCGACGAAATGCAGCAGCGCGCGCGTGCCGAAATTCAGAAAGCAAAACCATCAGAGCGGGTGCGTGCCGCCTTCAACCGCGCCTGGTTCGGCACCATTCATGCCTTTTGCCTCAAGCTCCTTACCGAGCATGGGCATCATCTCGGCCTGCCCGCGCCGCTCGAGCTGGTGACGGATGATGACGATCTCTGGAGCGAGTTCGTCCAGCAAGAGACCAGCATCGGTCGCTCGCTTACGCCGGAGCACCGGCAGAAACTGTTGCGCCTTGCTCCAGTACGCCAAATCATGGAGCTGGCGCGCTGCGCCGGCTCGGCTTTGCTCCGGCCACCGCAATCAGCCGCCTGCCCGGAGATCGACCTGACGGAGATCCGCGCGCTCGGGCTGCGCCTGAAGAAGTCGGAGGCGGTGGCGAGCGCGCTCGCGCAACTCGACGCGTGGGAGAAAAGCTATCGCGACGGCGCCGGCTTTGTTCGGTGGCCGCTTTGCTCCGCGACCGCGCAAGGCATCGATGAAGTCTGGGCACGTGCGTTTGCCCCCTTGCGGCGCTGGGTCAATGAGACCGCCATTTGCGTCGCGGCCGAGATGCAGCGCGATTATCGCCATTTCCGACTCGAACAGGGCATCGTCACCTACGGCGATCAAATCGCGCTCGCTGACGAGCTGCTCCAGCACCCGGAAGCCGCACGCCGCCTGCGTCAGCTCGATCACATTGTCATTCTCGATGAAGCGCAGGACACCGACCCGGCGCAGTTTTCGGTTCTGCTCGAGATCACGCGGCCGCCGGACGCGACCGGCCGCTGGCTGGAAACGCGAACCCATCCGCCGCGCGCCGGCCGCTTCTGCATGGTCGGCGATTTCCAGCAATCGATCTACCGCGAGCGCGCTGATCTCGCGTACTACCAGCGCGTTCACGATGCCCTCGTGGCGGAGGATGCGGGCGAGGCGCTCACTTTTTCGGTCACCTTCCGGCTCGACCAGCGGCAGCTCGAGTTTGTGAACGCGACCTTCGCCGGAATTCTCAACGGAGCGGCGGGACAGGTGACGTTTCTAGAGCTGCAACCCCGTCCCTCGGTCCTGCCCGGGCAGGTCGTGCGCCTCGCCGTCTCCGCATCTTTGCTGGACGGCTCGGAAAAGCAGAAGGACCACAGGATCGCGCGCGCAGAAGCGAACGAACTGGCGCGCTGGCTCGCCGCACATGGACCGGAAAAGCTGCGCGCGCGCTCCTGGCGCGAGGTCGCGATCCTTTGCCCCCGCCGCGACTGGCTGCGCACCATGGCCGTGGCATTGCGCCGCCGCGGGCTCCCGGTCGAGGTGCAATCGGAACGCGATGTACAAGCCGATTCACCCGCCTATGCGTGGCTGACCGCGCTCTGCACGATTATGGCGGAGCCGGCGAACCACTACGAGATCGTCGGCGTTTTGCACGAGGTCTTCGGGTTGTCTGATCACGATCTTGCGGTCTTCGCCGAAGCGCAGGGGTCCCGTTTCCAGATTGAGAAGAAGCTCGCGTCCGCCGGCATCGTCTCGTCGCAGCTCGGTGAGCTGGCCGAGATTCGCGCGGCCATTACTCCGTTACCGCTTTTCGCTGCGGTCGAGCTGTTGATCGAGCGTAGCGCGTTGCGCGCGCGGCTTGCCTCGCTGCCGGCGGAGGATTTTCACCACCCGCTCGCTGATCTGGAGACGCTGCTGACGTTCGCCGCCGAAAGCGAGGCGGGCGGCGCGACCCTGGCGGAGTTTGCGGAGAGGCTGCGCTCGGAGATGGAACGGCAGCGCCCCACACGGCTCTCGGCCGAGAACGCCATCCAGCTCATCACCGCGCAAAAAGCGAAAGGCTCGGAGTGGGATGCTGTCATCGTCCCATTCCTCGGCCGCAGAATCTATGATGCGCCCGTGCGCTACCCGTCGCTCGTGCGAGTTCCCGAAACCGGTGAAGTGATCGCGGCCTTGTACAAGGAAGACCGTGCAACGGAAGTGAAGGAGGCGCTCCGCCGCTGGCAGCGGCAGGAGATGGAGCGTCTCGCTTATGTGGCGGTGACACGCGCGCGACACACGCTTGTCCTTGTGCACGATCGGGAGTTGTTCGCAAACGCGAATCGGAAAATCGCCGACAGCTCGCAGCTCAAGCTTCTCCGCGGCGACACCGGTGAGCCAAGCGCAAGTTTCCTGGAGGAGCTGGTCGAAACGCCGGAGGAATGTGCCATAACTCGCGCGTTGTGGTCGGAAGCGAGCGCCGACGAGACATCGCGCGGCGAGATGCCGCCGCTCCAGCCGCGATTGCTCGAAACGGCCAGACGCAACGCCTCGGTTTTCACCCGCAAACACAACCCGAGCGGTTTCGAAGAACCGAGCGATGCCTACGCGACCTTGACACCTGCCGCGCGCGGCGCGGGGCGCTCGATCGCCGATACTCCAGCGACGCTCTACGGCAGTTGGTGGCACACCCTCTTCCAGGAGTTTCCGTGGAAAGGAAACGAACAAGCTCGGCAGGCAGCATTCGCCGCCATGCAACCGGCTTCGCCGGACCCGGACCGCTCCGCCCGGGAATGGAATCACCTGAAAGGGGCACTCAGCGATTCGGTGCTTGCGCGCTTCCTGACCCGGGCTGGAGTCGTTCTGCACGCGGAATATCCGTTCCTCTGCAAGATGAATGATGCGAGCTGCATGGAAGGAGTGATCGATCTCCTCGTCATCGATCCGCATCAGCGCCAGGGCCTGATCGTGGATTGGAAGACGAACCGCGTCAGCGCAGCGGCGGTGGAAGAACTTGGCGCACAGTATCGTCCGCAGCTCGCAGCCTACTGGAAGGCGGTGAGTGAAATTACACGATTCGAGGTGGCGGCCGCGCTATATTCAACCTCCACTGGTGAGTTGCTGACATATAAAACGACGGAACTCGCCGCCGAATGGGCGCGCCTGGAGGAGCTGCCGCCCGAGGGTCTTGGCAATGCGGTGGCGGTCAGTGGACTCTGATCTGGCGGGGAGGAGTGCAAGCCACTGCGACCGAGGATTTTGATTGAAAAAGCAATCCGCGGTGCAGAATAGGCGGATGCATCGAGGCAGCGCCGTTCTCGCTCTACTGCTGGGCTGCGGCCTTTGCGGAAATGCGCCGGCGCAGAAGTCTCTCACCCTCGCGGAAGCGGTCGCGCTCGCGAAACAACAAAACCCGGAGATTGTCGTCGCCCGGAAACAAATCGAAGCCGCGCGCGGCGGGACGATCGAAGCGCGGGCCGGATATTTGCCCTCCCTGGTTTCGAGCGGTTTGCTGCGGAAGCGCGAGCGCGCGGAGGAATCGCGCCTGCGCGATGATGATTATAACGCGTCGCTGCGCGTGGTGCAGAATGTCTACAGCGGCGGCGCCAATGCGGCGCGCCTGCGAATTGCGCGGTTGAATGAAGAAAAACGCGCGCTCGAACTCGCCGCGATAACCAACCGCGTGGCGATGGATCTGCGCGTCGCGTATTACGAACTGCTCCTGAACCGGGCGAAGATCGGCGTGCGAGAACAATCGCTCCAGGTCATGCAGGAGGAGCTGAAGACCCAGCAGGAACGTTTCGTCGCGGGCACGGTCGGAGAGCTGAATGTGCGGCGCGCGGAGGTTGCGCTGGCGAACGAGCAACCGGAGCTGGTAGAAGCGCAAATGCGCCTCCAGAACTCCTATCTGCGCGTCAACGAACTTTGCGGCCTGGAGAGCAGCACGAAGCGGAGCGCGCCCCGTTTCGAGGTCGCCGGCGAGCTACGGTACCAACCGCAGCACCCGAACCTGACCGAATGCCTCGCTCATGCCGCCGTCACCCGGCAGGAAATAAAAGCGCGCGAGATTGATGTGGCGATCGAAGAGCAGCAACTGATCGTCGACCGGAGCGAGCTGCGCCCGCGCGTGGAAGCGTTCACCGGCTACGAAGTTTACAGCGAACGGGATCCGGAAGTGGGCGACGATTTTAACCACGGTTATGTCGTGGGGTTGAATGCCACCTGGCACCTGTTTGATGGATTTGCCACCCGCGGCCGGCTGACCGCGACGCGTGCCCGGCGGGATGCTGCGGCGCAGGCCTTGCATGCCACGCAACTCTCGGTCGAATCCGAAGTGCGGAGCGCGTTTTTCGATCTTCAACAAGCGGACCGGATCCTCGAATCCGAAACGCAGAACGTGCAAAACGCGAGCGAATCGCTCGAAATGGCGCGCGGCAATATGGCCGCGGGACTTGGCACGCAGCTCGATGTGCTGCAGGCGGCATCGGACGTGACGCGCACGCAAACCACGCGGCTGGGCGCGATTTACCTGCACAACGCCGCGCTTGCGCGGCTGGCGAGAGCCTGCGCGCGAGAGCCGGAAGCGCTTGGCTTCAAGCCGAAGATCGCGAGCGAAGCGGAGAGGAAACGGCAGGCACAGCTCTTCGATATGACACGGCCACCGGCAACCTTGAACAATCGATGACAGCAATGGATCGAGAGAAACGCTGTAGCAACGCCGCTCTTTCGGCCTTGCCGCGCGCGGCTTTGCTAAAGCGACTGGCGCTCTGGTTCTTCGCCGGTTCGCTGCTGCTCTGCGGACAAAGCGCCCACCCCATCACGCTCGAAGCGGCGCTTGCGCGCACGTTGGAGAAAAACCCTGCCATCCAGGAAGCGAAAGCGCGTCTGGAAGAAGCGGCCGGCCGCCGCCTTGTTCTCCGCGCGTCGGCTTTACCCGATGCGCTGGTGATCGTTCCCGGCGGTCTGCAAGGTGGGCATCGCGCCGGCGAAAAGAGCGTGCAGCCATTTACATTCGCGCGCGGATATCTCAACCAACCGCTTTTCAACGCCGGGATTCCTCCTGCCTACAGGCGAGGAAATATCGAGCAGCTCCTTGCGCAGCAGCGCCTGAACCTCGCGGTGATGGACCAACTCCATACGGCGCGGATCGCGTTCTACACCGCTTGTTATGAGGACGCGATGCGAGCGCTGGGTGAAGCGCAGCGGGAACGGCTGGAAGGCAATGCGAAGACGCAGAGCGATCGCTACCAGGCAGGGCAATCGGATCGCGTCGCGCTGACGATTGCCCGTATTCTCGAGCAGGAAGTGAAACCGCGGGTGGAAGAATCGCGCCGGCGTTCCAGCGGCGCGCTGCTCCAGCTCGCGCAGACAATGGGAGACGATCTCGGGTCCGGCGCGACACTTCCGAGCGCGGAGGGGAGGATGCAATTTGCGGCCGCTGACTTGAACGTCGAAACGGAAGCCGCGGCCGCGTTGCGCCGGCGCCCCGATCTCGAGATCGCCCGGCTGCTGATTCGCGCCGCGGGCGAAGATCAGCGAATCCTTGAAGCCGCATACTACCCGGCGCTCAACGCAACCGTTTCAGGCGATTACATTCCCGTCTCCGAAATCAGGCGCGGGAGTGAGGGCTCCGCGCGCCGCTCGGATGACATCATTTCCTCGGAGGCGCGCGCTGGCGCGGCCTACAGCTGGCGGGTGGTGGATAATGGCAGAGTGGGCGGCGCCGTTCTGCGGCAGCGCGCGGCTCGGGCAGCGAACGAGGCGGTTCTGGCCAAACTGGAGGGCGACGTCCCGCGGGAGTTGACGCGAATCCAGCATAGCCTGCGCGCTTTGAGCGCACGTCACGAGTCGCTCGAAAAGGCCGTCCGCGTCTCGGAAGAAACCGTCACCGACGTGCTGAACAATCTGACCGAGGGACTTTCCTCGCAGCTCGAATATCGAACAGCTGAGAACAGTTTTCTCCAAACTAAAGCCGGCGTTCTGACGGTCGCTTTCGAGCAAAAACTCGCGCTCGCCGAGCTGGACCGACTGACCGGGCGCTACTTTCAGTTTTCAGACGACACCAGCGAAAAGCTGCATTAGTTGCAGCGCTTGAAGCTTCCGCGCTCGAAGAAAACGCTCGGCGCCCTCGTCGCCGCGCTGCTGCTGCTTCTCCTTCTGGCGCGCTACCTCTTTCTGCCGGTCGCGGAGGTGTCCGTGGTTCGGCGCGGCACGGCGATCGCCGCAGTCTATGGCACGGTCCGGATCGAGCCGACATTCATCATCAACGTTCGGGCCCAGAACGCAGGCTACATTCAACTGGCAGACACGCTCGCGGCCGGTCGCGGCGCAATCGGGCGCACGGTCGAAAAAGGCGAGTTGCTCGCGACAATCGCCGACGAAACGACCGCGCGGCAACTGAAGCAGGCGCGCGCGGACCTGCAGGCGGCGAAGCAACGAGCCGAACTTCCGTTGCCATCTTCGGAGCCGCTCAAAGTTGCGGAAGACACCGTCGCGCGCCTGGAGCGGCTTACTTCACTCAGCAACGTGCCAAAAGTCGATTACGAAAAAGCCAAAAGCGATGTTGTTCGCCTGCAAGGCCAGCTCGAAACGGAGCGAATCGAGCGGGACCGGAACCTCGAGAGCCTCGACGCGGCCATGAAAAAGCTCGAAGCCCAGATGAAGAACTCCGAAATCGGCTCACCCATGGACGGATTGCTGACCGGCATCAAGACAATCAACGGCGAGCTTGTATCGGAAGGAAGCGAGCTGTTCACCGTCTCCTCGAAGAAGAATTACGTGCGCGGCGAGGTGAACGAGGAAGACGTGGGCGAAGTAAAGATCGGAATGAACGCGATGGTGCAGGTCTACGCCTTTCGGGCGCGACAGTTCTCCGCCAAAGTCACCGCTATTCTGCCCGCCGCTGATCCCGAAACGCAACGCTACGCAATCATGCTCGACCTCGAAAACCCGCCGGAGAATCTGCTCGCCGGCATGACCGGGGAAATGAACATCATTACCGGCAAGCACGAGAACGCGCTTCTTGTTCCGACGCGTGCGCTGATCGTGGACCAGGCGTTAATCGTAAAGAATGGAATGGTCCACGGCCGCACGGTGAAGGTGGGCTATCGCACGCTCGATTTTGCGGAGGCGCTCGATGGTCTGGCGGAAGGTGATCGCGTAATTGTGTCGGATCAGGATCGCTTTCGGCCAGGACAGCCGGCGCGACAGCGGATGGTGGAACTACCGGCGGCCGCGACTACACGGTGACGCCGCCCCTTTACATCGCGCTGCGTTTTCTCGGCCATCGCAAGCGTGCCTTTCTGCTCAGCCTTTGCGGCGTGGTTTTCGGGGTCGCAATTTTCATCTGCACGCAGGCGCAGACGCAGGGTTTTGCGAACCACTTCATCAACTCGACCCTCGGTAGCAATGGCGCGCTCACCCTGCGGTCGCGCTTCCAGCCGCTCGGCGCGGGATTGCCCGTGCCGCCGAAGAAAACCGCGACGCACCGGCGGGCACTGCAGCGCCGCTACATTGAAGGCATTACAAACGCGCGCGAGATCATGCGCGTGAGCCGGCAATTCGGGAACGTCGCCGCGTGCTCGCCCGTCCTGCGCGGCACAATCAGCGCGCGTTCCGGATTCGAGAACGCGACGGTCGATCTTTTCGGGATTGAGGCCGTGCTTCATCTTCAAACGACGGAATTGGCGAAGCAGTTAATTGCGGGGAACTTCGACGATTTCCGCGACAACACCTCGTCCGTTATCCTCGGCTCCAAACTCGCGCAGGAGCTGAACCTCGCGGCGGGCGATCCAGTGCAGTTGCTCTCGCCGGGCGGCGATTACTGGCGCTTTACGGTAGCGGCGATTGCCCGCAGCGGAGTGGGCGCGGTGGATGCCAGCCGCGTTTATGCGCACACCCAGGTTGCGCAAACGTTGCTTCGCAAGCCCTATCCGGCCTCGATGATTATCTACAAGCTCCGCGATCCAGAGCGTGCGCCGTCGCTCGCAAAGCAGTTCGAAACGCTTTTCCAGCATAGCTCGCAAAGCTGGCAGGAACGCGAAGCCGGCAACCTGCAATTGTTTCTGACGCTGAAGATTTCCGCGGCCATTACGGTCTCGCTCATCATTCTGCTGGCGGGATTTGGCATCTTCAATGTTTTGACCATGTCGGTGCTATCGAAGGTAAAGGAGATCGCGATTTTGCGTTCGATGGGTTACCGGCAGGGGGACATCAGCTCCATCTTTCTGTGGCAGGGTGCGATCATCGCTGGAGTGGGAGCGGTCCTGGGTTGTACTGCCGGCGCATTGCTCACGTGGGGCATCTCCTATATTCCAATCAGGATTCGCGGCTTGCTCGTCACGAATCACTTCCTTGTCGCCTGGGACTGGCGGCATTATTTCTGGGCCACGCTGCTCGCGATCATCGCCGTCTTCATTGCCAGCTACGTACCCGCCCGGCGCGCAGCCCTGCTCCCGCCCGTCGCAACTTTGCGCGGCTCCAGTTTATGAGGGGCGATGGCTGCTTAGCGCAAGGCCGCTGCGCGGGGACTGCAGCGCCTGAGGCGCGGAGGAATAAAGCCCGGAGTGAAGCGAAGCGAACTCCCGGAGGTTGTCCGCCGGTGGGAGTACGAACCCCGGCAGGGGTGAGGGACAACCCGCGGATCAGAGATAGCGTTCCTCAAACGGCAAATGATGCGCTTTCAGTAGCCGCTTCAGCTCCTCCAGGTAAGAAACCTTCCGATGATGCTCGACCTGATCAGCAATGTAACGACGCACCTTTGGCACCTGCGATTCGCTGACGGTGAACGCGCCATAGCCTTCCTGCCACGCGAACGCTTTTCCGCCATCAAAGGTGCGCGAGATCCAGCCTGAGGAATTCGCCTTGATCTCTCCTACTAACTTCGAAACGGCTTTGTCCTGCCGCAATTTTGCCAGAATGTGGACGTGATCGGCCGGCCCGTTAACAATGAGCGCGACGCCCCCTTCATCTCGAATCGCGCCGCCGAGATATTGATGTAATCTCGGACGAATCGCAGTCGTCAGCCACGGTTCGCGTCCTTTCGTGGAGAAGACAACGTGGTAGAGCAGATTGCAGTACGATGAACCCACGCGTTGATGTTTCCGCCGCCCGCTTCGGGGGCTTCGATATTCTTCTATTTTATACCCGGAGTTACGCTACGCGTCACTCCGGGCTCTATTCCGACGCACCTTCCAGGCGCTCCTGGATTGCTTTATCATACAACCGGAGTTCCGCTGCGCTCCAGCCCGGGCATTATTTCTGGGCCACGCTGCTCGCGATCATTGCCGTCTTCATTGCCAGCTACGTACCGGCCCGGCGCGCAGCCCTGCTCGCGCCCGTCGCAACTTTGCGCGGTTCCAGTTTATGAATCACGAGGTCTGTCTTACCTGCACGGACGTGGAGCGATATCTCGGGGAAGAGGAGGCGCGCGTCCATGCCCTTCGCGGCGTGTCGGTGACGCTTGAAGCGGGAACCGTCCACGCCGTAGTCGGACCCTCAGGTTGTGGGAAAAGCACTTTGCTCTACGTCCTGGGCTTGCTGGATCAGCCGGACGCCGGAGCGATCACGATCAAATCCGAATTGGTCTCCCACCTCGCGGATGATGCGCTCGCGCAAAAGCGAAGCGAGCTGATCGGCTTCATCTTTCAATTCCATTTTTTGCTCGAGGATTTCACCGCGCAGGAAAATGTCATGATCCCGATGCGAAAGCTGGGCCGCCTGGCGGAGGAGCAGATGCGCGATCGCGCGGCGGCGTTGCTCGATGCAGTTGGCCTTGGAGCGAAGTTGGCCCGCCCGAGCCGCCATCTTTCCGGTGGTGAGCAACAGCGGGTCGCAATCGCGCGCGCATTGGCAAACGATCCAGATGTGATTCTGGCCGATGAACCGACGGGGAATCTGGACACCGAGAACTCACACCGCGCCTTCGACCTTTTGCAGGACATCGTGCGGCGCGGCGGCAAAGCGCTTCTCCTGGTGACGCACAATCAGCAGATCGCAGGCTTATGCGATTGGATTCACGAAATGGAAGACGGACGCATTGTGAATACCCGTCAGCGCGCGTAGGGAGAACGCTCGCGGATGAAGAAAATTTTCCTCACTGGGGCAAGCTCCGGCATCGGTTTCGCGACGGCGAAGTCCCTTGTGCAAAGAGGACATGAAGTTTGGGGCACGTCGCGGGATCCAGCGCGCATCCCCGCGGTGGAGGGGTTGCGAGCAGTTCGTCTCGACTTATGCGAACAGGGGGGAGCGTCTCAGGCGTTTGGAAGCGCGCTGGAAGAAGCGGGGCATTTCGACGTCGTGATCAACAACGCCGGGAGCGGTCATTTCGGTCCGGCGGAATTCCTGTCAGACGAGACGTTGCGAATTCAGTTCGAACTTCTCGTGTTCGGCCAAATTGGGCTTTGCCACCTCGCGCTCCAGGCGATGCAGCCGCGGCAGCGCGGCCTGATTATCAACGTCACTTCGCTCGCCTCGCGCCTGCCGGTTCCGTTCACCGCCGCCTACAATGCTGCTAAAGCAGCGATCGCCTCCTGGACGATGACAATGCAGCTCGAGCTTGGAGACTCACCCATCCGGATCGTTGATCTGCAGCCGGGCGACATTTGCACCGATTTCAACGAGAGCGTCCGCAAAGAGGAAGCGCGCACGCCGCAGTATCAGGCACGGATGGATCGCGCGTGGAGCGTGGTGGATCGCAACATGACACATGCGCCGAAGCCGCAGCTGGTGGCGAACCGCATCGTAGAGCTAGTGGAGGAAACGAATCCACCGCCGCGCGTCACGGTTGGCGACACGTTCCAATCCGTTTTCGCTCCCATGCTCTTCGCCCTCTTGCCACCGCGCCTGCGCGTGTGGGGTTTGCGGAGGTATTACAAGATTTAAAAAAGCGAGGAGATGCAAAACACCGAGCCAATCGCGGAGGCGGTAATTTTAATGGCCGGAGTTGGCTCACGCCTCGGCGCAGGGAACGTCGCCGTGGCAAAGCCTCTCGTGCGGATCGGCGGGCAACCCCTGATTTGCTACCTCTTCGACGCGCTCGAATGCGCCGGGGTGCGCACCGTGCACGCCGTAATGGGCAGCGAGAGCTATCGGTTCGCGGCGGAGTTGCGTCCGCTGCTGCCGGAGAACATCTCGCTCAATGAAATCGTGAACCCAAACTGGCAGAAGCAAAATGGCGTCTCCGCCCTTTGTGCTGCCGAAGCCGTATCAGGGCCTTTTCTCCTGACGATGGCCGATCATCTATTCGAGTTCGCGATCCTGAAAACATTACTCGCGGAAGCGGATCGCACTCAGGTAAACCTCGCGGTTGATAAAAAAATCGAATCGATTTTTGATCTGGAAGACGCAACGAAAGTGCAAACCAGAGAGGGCCGGGTCATCGCGATCGGGAAAGATCTTCAGGCTTACGACGCGATCGACACCGGCGCGTTTCTTTGTTCGCAGGAACTCTTCCACTACCTCCGTGGCGCCCAGCGCAACGGTGATTGCAGCCTCTCGGACGGCATCCGGCTGATGGCAGCCGACGCTAAGGTGCGCGCAATCGACATCCACGACGCGTGGTGGCAGGACGTCGATACGCCGGAGATGCTGCGCCGCGCCGAAGAGGAATCAGCTCGCCTCTTGCGCGACGGCGGGAGCCGGCTGGCGCAGAAAAGCTTTGCCCGCCAGAGCTGAGCTAATCGCTCCGACTGTCAGGAGCAGATGAAGATTCCACTGCGGCCAGCCAACGAGGGCAAGGAGGAGAAACGCCAGCATCGCCATGTCGCGTTTCGTGAGCTGCACCAGCCACCAGGCAAGGTTCTCTCCGATGCAGAGAAAACCTGAGCGTTCCAGGAATTCATGGTGCCGCTGGTAGAGGGCGTCGCCCCATCTGGCCGATCGTGGCGTGCTCTCTCCCCGCGACCGCCGCAGGAAAAGGATGCCTTCGCTCGTTATGGTCAGCACCGCGGCGGCCACTCCTTCCATGAGATAAAACCAACCCGGCCCTTCTGCCTGCCGGGCAAGCCCGGTTCCTAGCCCGACTGACAGAAGCATATTCCCGGCAAGATCGCAGATGCTGTCGAGACGACGGCCGAATTCCGTCTGGAGAAATTTTGCGCGCGCGATCTCCCCATCACATCCGTCGAGGATGCTATAGAGTTGAAAGATCGCGCAGCCGATCACAAAGCCGGAGTAGGTGCCGCGGCAGAGAAAGAATGTTGCGCAGATCGGGAGCGCAAAAATCAACACACTCCATGTGCTGGGCTGCAGCGGCAGTTTCAGCAGCCAGCGCGAAATCAGCCGGGAGAGGGGCCGATTCACGTAGCGTGAGGCGAGCCCGTCCTGCGACTTGCCATTATCGCGGAGGAACTCGCGCTCACATTTCGGAATGTCACTCCGCGTTGAAAGGTATTTGCAACGCGTCGATGTGTGATCCGGCTGCGCGATCGCGTTCAGCATCTGTTCTTGCCAGCCTGCGGTCCCGCTTGCAGCCGCGCATGCGCGAATGGACGAATTGGCCAGCAGCTCTGCGATGGTATTTCGAAACAAAAACAGTCGAGTGCTCAGGACGAGATCCACTCCGCTGTCATCGCCGAAAAATTCGTCCGAGTCCTCCGTAAAGCTTAAGCCCTCCAGCTTGAGCAGATCAGAGCGCGAAAATTCATTGGCATTTCCTTTCGCATCCCACAACAAACAGATCCTCACCTGGTCACGCGGCTGGTGCTTCTGCACGTACTCATGGAGGGAGAGCGCGAGCCGATCCAGCTGCCGCAATCCTGCGACTTTCCATTCGGCAGACTCGTCCGCCAGAATAAGGACACGGTGCAAGGGCCGTGTTCGCGCTGTAGCAAACGTGCCGGTGCTAGGCATGCAGAGCTCGAGAATAGATCCGGTAGGTTTTGTATTTGTCGGCGCCAATTGCTTCGAGAAAGCGGTTCATCATGACGTTATTTTCCAGCACGAGGCTGCATTCTCCCACGAAACCGCGCTTGATCATAGCTTCTTCAATGATCTGCAAGACAAGCATTTCCGCGATCCCGTGTCTTCGATATCTCGGCACCACGCCCAGCGCGACGAGGCGGACGGTTTTAATGCGCCGTTTGTAGTAGAGCAACTTGGCTAAACCAATCGGCAGACCGAAAGTCGTGAGGCGGCCGTTCACATGACGCAAGGCGACGTTAATGTCTGGCACGCCAAGAAGAAACCCCGCCGGTTTGCCGTCGGCCTCCGCGATGAAGGTCAGCTTTTCATCCACGATGGGCTTCAGCTCCTTGGCCATGTAGGCGAATTCGTTGCGCGTGAAGGGCACGAACCCCCAGTTGTTTTGCCAGGCATCGTTGTAGACCTGGCGCAGCCGCTCGCTTTCCTCCGCCATCCGGCTCAAGTCAACCGTCCGAATTGAAGCCACCGCGCGGTTTTTCAGCGTCGAGGCGAGACGACGAAGGCGGATCGTGGCGCGCGCGGGTTGCGCAAGCCACCAGGCATAAAAATCGATTGTCTTGGTTAAGCCCCACGACGTCAGGAGATCAGCATAGTAGGGCGGATTGTGCGAGGTGAGGATCATCGGCGGATGCTGAAAGCCGTCGACCAGTAGTCCGCACAGATAATTCGTCGAATAATCAATCGGCCCCATGATTCTGTCCCGGCCGCGAGCGCGCAGCCAGGTGCCGGCCGCCTCGAAAAGCGCCGCCGCCACTGCGGGGTCGTTAATGGATTCGAACATCCCAAAGCAGCCAACGTTGCTCCCGTGGAGCGCGTTATAGTTCGGATCGTCGCTCGCCATAATGCGGCCGATGACTTCAGGCCCGCGCCTGGCGAGAAAGAGCGCGGCGTCTCCGTGTTCGAAGAACGGATGCTTTTTGCGATCGAGAAATTGCCTGCGCTCGATCAGCAACGGGGGCACCCAGACGGGATCCCCCGCGTAAATCCGCCACGGGAATTTGATGAATGCGTCACGTTCCTTTCGCGACGCGACCTCCGTTACCTCGATCCGCTGCACTGCAACTCAGAGGCTCAGATTCTCGCGCAGCGTTTCAGCAGCGCACGAAAGATCACGCGGTGCTGCCGAATGACGTAAAACAGGAGCAGATTCAACGCGGTTAATTCGACCACAAAATACCAGGCCGGCTGATCGAGCAGCAAAACCGCGAATAGCACCAGCATTCGCGGGTTGGCAGCCAGACCGTTGCACCACTTCACCATAGGCTGGCAGCGAGCACGATATTCCTCTGCCAGCCACGGCGGCCTCCTCTCCTTCACCGCAAGCCGCAGTCGCAGCAGTTCGGGTGCAAGACGTTCCTGCCGCCGCGTGTAATCGAGATAATTTCGAAGGCCGATCTTCTTCCAGAACTGCCGCCAGCTCGTCGCCTCGTAGGCGGCGCCGACGGTTTCGGATGAGTTCGCATCCGCGCTCTGCTTACCGGCGACTAACTGCAGGTACGCATTCCGGTAATAATCGATCATCATGCTTTGCACGGCGTGACTGATGCCCGCCGCGAACATTAGTAGCCAAATTGCAGCCGAACCGCCTTCCGCGATGTAGCGCAGGCTGAGGTGGATGTAGACGCTGACGAAAACCAGGTAATCCGCAACGCCATCCATGATCGCGCCCTGCAGGCTGCCGCGGCTCGTCAGGCGCGCGAGCTGACCGTCCGCGTTATCGAGCGTATTGGCGACGACGTGGAGTCCCATCCCGATCAGGTTCAGGCGCAGATCGCGATAAAAATAAAGATGCGCCGCGACCACGCCGACCACAGCGCCAAGGAGCGAGACAATGTTCGGCGTGAAACCGGCCACAGCGAACAAACGCGCGAATTGGTAGCCGATCGGCCGATAAAAATAAATGTCGAGCAAACTCTCGACATCGCGCGTTTTGTAGGTGCTCTCGACTCCGCCGGCTACAGAGACGGTCCCGCCGTCGCCAGCGCCGGAAAGCTGGTCGCGCTCAGCCGTCATCCGGAATCCCCGCTGCGCCCAGGCTCAGGCCCTTTGCAGCAGTTCGGGAACAAAGCTTTCCTCGAGAATCTCCAGCGCCTCGTCCAGGTCGGCACGGGTGTGATTAGCCGTCACACAGGCTCGGAAACAGATCCGGTCCTGCGGCACGGCCGGATAATCGACCGGCGCCACCCACAAACCGCGGCGGCGCAGCTCATGCCCAAGTTGATACATACGGCTGCGGTCGCCCACGACCAATGGCATGATGTAAGTGGTGGACGCGCCGGTATCGATTCCAATTGCGTTCGCTTTTCGGCGAAAATAGCTCCCGTTCTCCCACAGCCGCTCGCGTAACTCCGGCTGCCGGGTTGCGATCTCCAGGCCCTTGAGGATCGCGGCGATGACCGCCGGCGGTAGTGCACAAGAGTAAACGTAGGAATGCGCGTAGAGGCGCAGATAATCCATTGTCTCGCGTGGCCCGGCAATGAAACCACCCAGCGCTCCGAAGGCTTTCGAAAACGTGCCGTAAACAAGATGAATCCGGCTCTCCACCTGGAAGTGTTCCGATGCGCCGCGACCATTCAAGCCGCACGCCAGCATCGAGTGGGCTTCGTCGATCATGACCGTCGCGTTGTGCTCCTCCGCCACGCCGAGCAGTTCCTCCAGGCTGGCGAAATCCCCATCCATCGAATAAATCCCCTCCACGATCACGAGCTGCCGCTTTCCTTTCCGCCGCCGCAGGGCCGCTTCGAGCGACTCCGCGTCGTTGTGCTGGAAGCGATCGATCCGGCAACGCGAAAGCACCGCGCCGTCGCGCAGGCTCAGGTGCGACCGCTCGTCCATCACTGCCACGTCCGTCTTACGGAGCAATCCGGAAACGGTGCCGAGCGCGCCACCAAATCCGCTATTAAACAAGATCGCGTCCTCGCGTCCGAGGAAATCCGCGATCGCGCGCTCCAGTTGCCGATGGAGATCGGTCATGCCGGAGAGCGTCGGCGAGCCGCACGCGCCGACCCCATATTTGGAGAGCGCGTCGACCGCTGCGCCGACGACCTCCGGATGATTCGCAAGGCCGAGATAGTTGTAGGAACAAAGGTTAATCACCGCTTGCGCCTTTCCGTCGTATTCGATCTGCGTCCGTGCATCGGCGGCTCCGAGCATGTTCGGCTCATAAAGCTCCGCCTCCCACGCAGCCGCCTGGCGCCACTCGGTGAATCCCGCCGGCGGAGTCAAAGGGTCGGCGCTCGGGCCGACGACGAAGTCACCCAGGCTAAGGTTGGCGTCGAAGCCGCTATCCCGCTCCGGACGGGCGTGACCGCTCATATGCACACCCGCAGCATGGGGAGTAATTCGTGGCGAATCAACGCCATATCTCGCTCATTCGCTTCTCCCACGCCTCGTGGTTTTTTCTCGCATCCGTAATAAAGGG
>JBHENA010000010.1:6881-9681 GCA_046262275.1 Chthoniobacterales bacterium | reverse complement strand
GAAGCGGCGATGGCTTTGATGACAAGGCGGTTAATGAGCGACATTGGGAAACGCAGGGGCCGGACCACATCCATGAACAGGACCACGCGGATTCCCGCAGTGTCATTCCAGACTTCGTGCTCATAAGTGTCGTCAAAAAACATGCATTTGCCTTCCTCCCAATGTGCGATCTGATCGTCCACCCGAATGCGGCACTTCTCGGCTGGTTCGGGAACAATCAGGCCGAGGTGGCAGCGGATCACGCCTTTGTAGGGGCCCCGGTGCGCCGGGATGTGCATGTGCGGCGAGAGAATGGAAAAGAAGGCTGTCTGTGCTCCGGGAATCGCCTTCAATAAGGCTGACGTCCGGGGGCAGCGCGCCGCGTTTGCGGGAGCCTCCAGTCCGTAGGCAAAAAAGAAAAACGTCTTCCACGTGTTCTCCTGTGCGAGGTGCTTTTGGTCGGGCGAAATTTCATGAAAATCCGGGAGCTGATCGCGCCGTTTCAGGACCTCGTCCAACTCCTCGCGAATAACACCCCACTTCATCTCCAACTCAGCCGCCCACGGAAACTGCGTCGCGGAAAAGAAGGCGTGATCACCAATCAGCGACGCGCGTTCGATCCCCTTCTGCACCTGTCGCAGCAGCTTGCGGCCGTATCTGAGAATGGGGTTTCGGAACCGATAATTCATACGCGCACGAGAGCGAATTTACGCGCGCGACTCTGGCGTCCTGCATAAGTGCGGCAAGGAGACTCTGCTGCTCTGGTGCGAAGCCATGCCGCCGTGCGGAGAACAGCAGCGCGCACGGCGCCAACGATCTGGCGCTGCCGCTCCGCAGTGTTCAATTCCTCCTCCTCCGCCGGATGCACGATCACTCCGCACTCCAGGAGCGCCGCCGGCATGCGCGCGCGTTTCAGCACCAGCAGATCGGGGAAGCGGTAGACGCCGTCCTCTGGAATGACCAGGTCGCGTCCCTCGCCCGGAATTTTTTCGGCGTGGTGCGCGGTGGGCAGCAGCCCCTGCTCACGCATGGCGCGGCCGAGCTGCTTCGCGAATTCCAGGCTCGCTCCTGGCTCACGGTTCTTGTCTGAATAAAAGACCGAGTAGCCGCGGAAACGCTCACTTTGTCGTGAAATCTTCCCGCCGGCGCGGCGCGTCACCTTGTAACGCTCATTCACTGAGTCGTGGTGAACAGAGAGAAATAGATCGGCCTTTGCGTGGTTGGCCGCGTCCCCGCGCTGGAGCAACGATATCTCGCGGCCAGATCCGTTTATCACCGTGACTACAACGCCGGGTTGCGACCGCAAATCTTCCGCGATCAGGCTGGCCATGCGACGGTTGTAGGTGTATTCCGTCACCCCCGACGCACTCATCGCACCGGGCGCTCCTGGCGTGTGCCCGACACCGATCGCGACACGGATCACGCGTCCCGTTTTCTGCTCCTCCTCGGCCGAGACAACATACGGCGCCAGGCAGGCCAGAACAAAAGCGTATGAGCAGAAGTAAAAGTGCAGATGCATGGACACGCAGCGACCCTAACGGGATTCGAACCCGTGTTACCGCCGTGAAAGGGCGGTGTCCTAGGCCACTGGACGATAGGGTCGGAAAGCGCGCCAATATCAGAAGTGCACTCCACCCTTGCAAGTGAATTGGGGAACGCTTACCCAGCGGCGCGACGCGAGGTTAACGAGAGCAGCAGGCGAGCAGTCCGCTCGGTGGCGCCTCGATGCCGCACGAGCACGCGTTCGGCATTCTGCGTTAAGGCATCGCGGAGTTCCGCATGGCGCAGGAGCTCGGCGCACTTCTGCTCGAGCATGATCCCATCGCGAACTTCGATCGCGGCCTCCTGCTCGATGAGCGAACGCGCCAGGGCAGCGAAGTTCTCCATGTGCGGCCCGTAAACGACGGGTTTCCCGGCGCGGATCGCTTCCACCGGATTTTGTCCGCCGTGCGCGGTAAGGCTTTTCCCCATGAACACGACAGTCGCGACGCCGTACCAGTCTTGCAGTTCACCCGTCGTGTCGAGCAGCAGGCAGTCAGGCTTCCCCCTGCTGGCCTCAACTGCCTCGCTGCGCAATGCAACCGCGCATCCGAGTTGTTCCAGAAGGAGGCGGATTTCCGGCGCTCGCTCTGCGTGCCGAGGAGCGATGATCAGCGCAAGGCCGGTAAACTCCTTCCGCAGTCGCAGAAAAACATCAGCCAGGATCCTCTCCTCGCCCTCGTGGGTACTGCCTCCGAGAAGGATCGGACCGTTGAAGGCGTCGATGCCGAGAGAATTCAAAACCTCGAATGGCAGGCGTGAAGCGCCGCGTTTGTCGCTCAGATCGTACTTGATGCTGCCGACCTCCGCGATCCGCTCCCGCCGCACCCCGAGTGCTTGCCATCGCGCGATGTCCCGCTGCTCCTGCACGCAAACGAGATCGAGACAGCCAAACACAGGTGCAACAAAGAAGCGGAACCGCCGGAACCGCCGCTCGGAGCGGCCGGACAAACGCGCATTCACGAGCGCGATTGGGACCCTGCGCGCCCGTGCTTCCGCAGTCAGGTTCGGCCACACTTCCGCTTCGACAAGAACCATTCTCGCCGGCCGAATGGCGGCGAAGGCGCGCTGGACGACCGGCCAGAAATCGACCGGGTTGTACATCACCTGCATCCAGTCGTGTGCCTCGCGTGCGGCGAACGCGAAGCCGGTCGTCGTAGTCGTCGTCAGAACAACCCGCGTCGCCGGCTCGAGCTCGCGCATTTTCGTCGCGAGCTTCAGTGCAACCGCTACTTCGCCCACGCTGACCGCGTGGATCCAGGTGGGCGGAGCACCTGCGAGC
>JBHENA010000010.1:0-6871 GCA_046262275.1 Chthoniobacterales bacterium | reverse complement strand
ACCGAGGTGGCGGAAAGCCCCGAGCCGTCGAACCCCAGGTGCACCAGCGCGTCGGGCATCTCGCCGGTGCTGATCCCCTTGAGGTACAGCCACGGCACCAACTCCTCGATCGCCCTGGTCTTGCGCAGGTAACGCGGCAGGAAGAGCAACAGCCCGACCGGGAAAAGCAGGTTGTAAAGCAGCCGGATCATTTCCCCGCGCGTTCCTTTTCGTGCTCCAGGAAGAGCACCTCCGTCGCACCGTAGGTTTTCGCGCGCACGATTTTCCACCACCCGGTCGAGAGCAGCGCTTCGGAGGGGCGCTTCTCCAGGATGAAAACGCCGTCTCGTTCCAGAAGATTTGCGAGCTTCTCGTTCTCGAGCAGCAGACGCGTGAATTCACCGCCGCTCTTCGTCTTTTCGTAAGGCGGATCGGCAAAGATGATGTCGAAGCGCTCGCGCAAACTGGCGGACTCGAGGAACGCGAACACCTCCTGCGGACGCACCCGGCCCCGCAGCTTTGTGCGGATGAAGTTCTGCTCGATCGCCCGCACTGCTGCGCGGTTCTCTTCCACGAACATTGCCGATGCCGCTCCGCGGCTCAATGCTTCCAGCCCAAGCGCGCCGCTGCCCGCGAAAAGATCGAGCACGCGTGCGCCGATGATCCGCTCGTGCAAACTAGAGAAGATTGCCGCCTTCACGCGGTCCATCGTCGGCCGGACTTCGGTCGCTGGCACGGCCAGCCGTATTCCGCCGGCCGCACCGGCGATAACCCTCATGGCGAAGCGCTCGGCTGCGGAGTGCCCGCTGGCACCGGAGCAGTTGGCGCCGCCTGTGGGGAAACAGCCGCCGGAGCCGGCACAGGCGTGGGCGCGGCTTCTTCTTTCGGTTTTTTCTTTTTTGATTTGTCCGACTTGCCCCCTCCCAGGAAGCTGCTGATCACGCCGCTGAGGTCCTTCAGCTCTTCACCTACCACCTTGTCCATCAGGTTCGTCTTCGGTCGCTCCACCGTGCCGGTAACCTGGAAATTCACCGCCGCGTATCCCGCTTCATCGATTGGCCGGAAATTTTCGCGCACCGGCCGGAAAAGTTGGCTGCGGACCCGTTCGTTGATCGCCAGTTGCGATTCGAGCCGGAGCTTGCCCGTAAAGCTGATCATCCCCGTCGCTGAAAGACGGATGTTGGGTGAGTTCAGCACCAGCTCATCGATCGTGACCACGCCCGGATCGATGCGATACTTCACCTGCGCTTGATCGAGCTGCAGTCGCGTCAGCTCGTCGATTTGCAGCAACTGGCCCAGCGCCACGAGGAGACTGTATTGCCGCACTTCGCCCTCCCGCAGATGGATTTCGCCTCTCCCGCTTAACGCATTCGGATCAGCCGTCTTGCCGCTGGCGTCCAGATGCCCTTCGAGTCGACCTTGGATCATTCCTGCGGGGCCGTGCGCGTCTTTGACGAGGCGATCGGCATCCAGATCACGAAACTTCACCATCACAGCGAACGGAGATCCCACATCGCCCGGCCGCATTGTGAAGCGGCCCCTGATCTCCCCGTCGGCTGCGCGCGCCGTGATTTCCGAAAAATCCAGCTCCGCCGGGTCGTAATTGACCGGCGACTGAAGCTCGCTCAAGAAGAACCGGTCGCGGAGCGAAGTCTTTTCGATTCGCGCATTCCCGCGCAATGCCGTTGCCGTGCGAAAGGCAGAGCGAAAGCGAACGCCTTCGAAAGTCGCGACAGTTTTCTCGTTTGCATCCAGGAACCGAAAATCTCCGCCGGTCAAATTGACCCGTCGTATTTCGGGAGTGAAAGCCGCAGGGCTGGTAATTTCCGTTTCCGGCGGGGACGCACTCGCGCTCGCTACCGCAGGCCGAGCCGCCGGCGATGCGTTTTCCTGTGCCACTGGTGGAGCCGGAGGAGCGGGTTCCAGAGCGACGGGCTCCCGTGCCTCGGCATGCCGCGAGGAGGGGAGCCGCCATTTGCCGCTCGCGTTCTGCGCCCAAACCACGCGCGGCCTCACGAGCGAAATTTCCTTGATCACCAGCCGTTGCGAAAACAGGGAGGCGAAGCCCACCCGGAGCCGGAAGGTCTCCGCTTGCAGAAAGTCCGCTCCGATCGAGCCATCATCCTGCGGCATGGTGATGCCCGTCAGCTTCAACCCCCACCACGGGGTCACGCTAATCCGCTGGATACGCAGGGTAGCGCCGAGGCGCTGGCTCAGTTCCTCTTGAATCCGTGCTTGTGTGCCTTGGGACTGCACATACAGATTCACAGCCAGGAACGCTACCGCCAGGAGCGCGAAAATCGCACCGGCCGAGAGAAGCGCGATGCGTGCGACCTTTCTCACGCCGGAAGGTTAAGCGACCACGCGGGATGGAACAAAGGATTAAACCCTGGCGCGACCCTGCACCTTGCGAAACATCGTAGTCATTCTGAACCCCGCGGCTTGCGGTGAACGGGCCCGCCGTCTGCGCGCGCGGGTAGAGGCGATCGCGCGCGGCGCGCTTTTACGCTGCACCTCCCGGTGCGGCGAAGCCGAAACCCTCGCGCGATCCGCAGCGAATGCCGGCGCGGAAAGGATCGTGGCGGCCGGCGGCGACGGCACCGTGAACGAAGTCGTGAACGGCATCGCCGGCACGAAAGCGGCGCTGGGCCTGCTGCCGCTCGGGACCATGAACGTGTTCGCCACCGGACTCGGCCTTCCCACAGCCGATCTCACCCGCTGCTGGCACATCATCACGGCGGGAAAAACGCGGCGCGTCGATCTCCCGAGCGCGAACGGCAAACATTTCGCTCAGCTGGCCGGCGTCGGCTTCGACGCCCAGGTGGTGAAAGAAACCAGCCGCGCCTTCAAACGCAGCCTCGGGCCGCTCAGTTACCTTGTCTCCGCCGCGCAAATCGCCGCGCGCCAGCCGCCGCGCTTGCGCATCGAGTCCGAGAACGCCGTCACCGAAGAAGGCTCGTTCGTCCTGGTAGGAAACGGCCGGCTTTACGGCGGGCCCTTCCCTTTTTTCAAACAGGCTGTGCTCGACGACGGACTATTCGATGTCCTCGTCTTCAAGCGCCTCAACTACATCGAGATCGTCCGTTACATGCAGGACGTGATCTTCAGCTCCCAGATCACCTCGCCCGAGGTGGAATACTTTCAGACCACCTCCTTGCGCGTCACGAGCGAAGGCGCCGTTCCAGTGGAGATCGATGGCGAGCTGATCGGCAATTGCCCGGTGCAGTTCGACATCCGTAAGCGCGGCCTCAAAGTCCTGGCGCCGCGTATGCCGTGATGCTCAATGTCTCACCAGCCAGCTCCGCCCTGCTGTAGAACCGTCCTCTTGCTCCCTACCGGCATTCTGCGCGCCCACTGTCCGTTGACCCGCAGGCGGAAGCCGCGATTTTCAACAAACGGAAGATCGATCCATTCCACTTTGAGCTGTTTTCCGGTCGTATGATCCTTAACGGACAAACTGTAGTGCGCTTTGGGACGAGGCATGCTCCCTCTTACGCTCATAATCCTTTGAAAGCCAAACTGATAGCGAGTACGTACGTGCACGCCAAAATTCACGCGCGCGCGTATCGTCCGCGGGCTATATCTAATTAGGCCTCAACGATGCGTGCCCCTCTGAACGGATTCCCGTGGCCACTCGGCTTTGGCCTGATTGGCTTCTTCATCGCTTTCGTCGTCCAGTTTCGGCTAAAGCACCACATTGACCGCGACAAGGTGCTCGCGATTGAGGACATGTCCGAGCTGTATCCGAACGGCATCCCGCCGAAGAAGATCCTCACTGATCGCGGTCGGCGGTTGCACCTGTGGCTCCAGATCGGCGCCGGCGTTTTCGTTGCGAGCATCTTGCTGACGATGCTTTTGTACGCCAGATGAGCCGCCCAAGGCCTAACCAGGCGATGCAGCTGACCGCGAGCAAGCGTGCGACTGACGTTTTGCGTGTTTGCCATCCACCCTTTGGCTCCGTGGCACGTTGCAATGGGCTCGCGGTCGCTGATCTTGTGTCTCGTTAGACGGAGAGCAGAGTGACTACACTCGGAATGCTGAATCTTCTGTTGGCGGTCCTTGTATACGCCGCCGTCGTCCTTGGCGGTGCAGTCTGGTTATCTCGCGAGCGAGTCAGGCAGCTTCGGGCGTCGCGTCCGTTGCGATACCGCACTCTATTCGCCGCGTATGTGGCTCTTGGGTTCACGCCTAGTCTCATCGGCGATCTGTGGCTGGTTGCCATGCCCGGTCCGGCGCTGCTCGGGTTTCTTTGGCTCTTCCTGCCGATTATCGTTCAGCTGCCTGCCGAGCCGGGGGGAATGGTCCAGTACGTCTACGCCACACTGGCCCTTCACGTGGCGCCTATTCTCGTTGTCTTCGGGATCGTGTACGGCATTCTCTCGGTTGTCGCCCGCCATCGAACCCGCCGGTTCGCGCAATCCGTCTAACCAGGCGATGCAGCTGACCGCGAGCAAGCCTGCGATTTACGCTGGAGGTGTCTGCCATCGTCCCTTTATGCTGCGTGGCACGCGCAGAGGGGTCGCGGCAGCTGATCTTACGCGCCCTGCTAGTGCTTCCATAATGAAACCCGTCTATAGTTTGCTGCAGCAGCAGGAATGTGTCTCGTTAGATGGTGCGAGCCGTCCTGATTATCGCGTTTATGCTCGCGAGCCTAGCCTTTGGTTGGCAGCTCGGGATCTGGCACGGTGCGCTGATGTCCCGTTTACGCGAGCAGCATCCTGACACATGGCAGCGTTTGGGGCGCCCGCATTCTGCGGTGGCGGGCTGGACATTCACGACCCTCTTATTCCTGCTATCTCGCCGGTTTGAGGAGTTACGTGATCCCGAGTTTTCTGCTCAGGCACGCCGGTTCCGAGTCGGATTCGTGCTGTGGCCGCTCGCGGGACTCGCCGTCGTGTTGTTAGATCGCTGGCTACGACACCAATGACCTGCGACGCCAAACCATCTAACCAGGCGATGCAGCTGACGGCGAGCAAGCTTGCGATCTACGTTCTGCGTGTTTGCCGTCGTGCCTCTTTCCTGGGTGGACGCCGCATTGGGCTCGCCGCAGCTGATCTTACGCTCCCGCTAGTGCATTCAAGTATGTGCCCGGGTGTTGGATTGCCGCTCCGCGGCGGAATTGTGTCTCGTTAGATGTAGTTCCGCGTTCGTGCGCACTTTCTTCCTATCGGCTGCTTTCGCTGTATTTGCCGGGGTTGTTAACGCTCGTGAGCTGCCGCAACTTTCTTGGGAATGCAAGGTTCGCCTGGACGACCGCGATCAAATCCTTGGCTCGATCAGTCTTCGCGTAGGAGAACGCTCGGTCATGCTCATGCGTCATCCGACGTCCGGTTGTCACACGTTGGAGCGGTCCGAGTATCACCTCCATGATGTTCCCAATGCTGCTCTCACAGCCGCTGCTGGTTGGTGGGCTGGCGGCGGAGAAGAGTTCTACGTCACGTTAGAGGGCAACATGCTCGTTGTTTTTCATCGGACCGTCATCGAGCAGTCTGAAATTCCGCGGTATCGCGTCATCAAACGAATTCGCTTGAAACCCACTTCATCTAACCAGTCGATGGAGCGAACCGCCGCCCGCTTTGCATCTACCTTTTTCGTAACTAGAACCTCTTCACTACGATCAACGCTCGCTCTCGGTGGCGGTCGCTGATCTTGTGTCTCGTTAGGCCATGATCCGCGCATCCCGCCTCAAACTCCCGCCGTGGCAGCCGCGCAAGCCGTCGTGGCTCGCCGTGGCTACGCTATGCGCCGGCACTGTCGCTTTTTGGGCGTTTCATGTCATTGTCGCCGCGGTCATTTTCAGCGTCTTGGCTGCTTTGTGTTTGCTCGGGCTTGTAATGAGCCGCTACGAGGTGCCGCGGCGGCAGGCGCTCGCCGCGCAACAACCGCCGGACGCGATGTGTGCCTTCGCGCGTTCGTTCGACTTCCGGCGGACGGACACTCTCGTCATGCGGGCGGTGTATGAGGAGTTGCAGCCGGTGGTGCCGTTTCCTATTCGCGCATCGCACCGACTCATCGAAGATTTGCAGCTCGACGATGAGGACTTGCACTTCGATTACGTGCCGTCTATCGCCGAGCGAGTTGGTCGAGCGCTCGGGGACGCCGAACTGAATCCGTATTACGGACGCGTGGTGATCGTGGCAGATCTGGTCAATTTCCTGGCCGCACAACCAACGCGTGAGAGCACGCAAAAGGCCTAACCAGGCGATGCAGCGAACCGCGAGCAAGGCTGCGACTGACTTTCTGTGTGTCTGCCATCCACGCTTTGGCTGCGTGGCACCTTGCAGCCGCCTCGCGGTCGCTGATCTTGTGTCTCGTTAGGCGGCTACGTCTTTCGAGTGAGGGACGCTTGCGCTAGTCTGCCGGTGTGCGGTTCACGCGTTATTTCGAGCACATGCGTCGGTGCCCTGACCGCGCAGCGATTCGCCTAGAGTTGATTGAGCACGTCATCACGCACCCTGTTCGCGAGCAGATTCAGCGCGATGGGCGCATCCGCCGCTGGGCACCCATCGCGGAGATGGACGACCGCTTCTTGCGCGTTATACTGTTGCCCGACGGTGAGACCGTGCACAACGCATTCTTTGACCGCTCATTCCGCCCGTGAAGATTCGCTACTTCCAGGACACTGATACGCTCTACATCGAGTTCCGCCAAGCTGACGTGGCAGAGACGCGCGACCTCGACGAGGACACTCTTCTTGATCTGGACGCGCAGGGGAAGATTTGCGGCATCACCGTCGAGCACGCGCAGAACAGAATCGAGGACATTCCACACGTCTCCTTCGAGCAGGTCGCCGTCTAACCGGGCGATGCAGCGAACTCCGAAAGCATTCGCGAGCAGGCGCGCGAGCAAGGCTGCGACTGAGGGTTGGCGTGTCTGCCATCCACGCTTTGGC
>JBHENA010000009.1:10468-28657 GCA_046262275.1 Chthoniobacterales bacterium | reverse complement strand
AGGCTGCGCCTGCGAAATGTTTCCGCGCGCGAGCGTTTTTGAGTGCGGCGCGTCCTCGCGCCGCTTTTCACACGCGTCGTTTTAGAACTCATCCGGCACGTTTAGCTTGTCCGTTTTGAACGAGTAGACCGTCCGCACAAAGGCAGGCCGCGCATTCGTCTCGAACCAGCGCGCCGAGCACCAGGGATAGTCGCTCGCGACCGCTACGATCCCGTGATGAACGGGGTTGTGATGCACGTAGTGCAGCCGGGCAAGGTACGACTTTTCGAAGGTTAACTCGCTGTCCCAGAACTGGTAAATCACCTTTCGCCCCGGTGTGGAATCCAGCTCGTTCAGTCGGACCGCGATCTCGCGATGCAAATGGCGAATGAATACGCGATGTAGCATGCGGCATCCGCGAAGCTGACGATGAGATGGTAGTGGTTCCTGAAGAACGCCCACGCCCGGAGAGAGAGCGAGTAGGCTTCGATCAGCTCCAGAACCGTATCCCGGAAGAGGTCGAGCTTGGTCGGACTGTCGAAAAGTGACGCTTTGTGCAACGTGCCGGCTGTGAGCATGTAAACGCCCTGGGGTGTGAAATGGTGCGGCGGCGCGTGTGGCCATGGTTCGTTCATGCGGAAGAGGAAGCTCTAACAAAAATGGACGCGTGTAGAAAGCGGCGCGGGGACGCGCACGCACTCCAAAGCAGGCTCTCGCCTGCGAAATGTCTCCGCGCGCGAAGCGCTTTTGAGTGCGGTGCGTCTTCGCACCGCTTTCTACACGCGCAGACAAGAGTTAGAACACAAGATCGGCAGGGAACGGTCAGACCACCGCGCCATCCGCACTCCTAAAGCCTGCGGCAGCCGACGACAATAGTCCGGCCTAACAAGACGTCGCGGCGACTCATCGCACGAACGAACGGCTCATTTTCATGATCGAGCGTGCGATATTTCTCGCGCTCTTTCCGCAGTGACAATGCGCTGAAGAGCCGGATCGGCAGCCAGAGCAATGCGAGTGCGGGCCAGGAACGGCGTTGCAGCTTGTCGACCGAGACGCTGATGTCACGAAAGCCCGCAGAATGCAACGAGTGGGCCAGATAGAAATACGCAACGGGATTGATATGGCCGTGCGTCGAGTGATGGCGGTCATCTCCAAAGCGGAGCGGGCCGAACATGTTGAAGAAACCGAAAAAGAGGTAGCGCAGCCGTGAGCGCAGATTGAGCACGTTCGGCGTGCTTACAACCAACACGCCGCCCGGCCGCAGCACGCGGCTGATCTCGCGCATGACTCCTTCGTAATGCTCGAGATGCTCGATCACTTCGGTACACGTCACCAAATCGAACGACGCGTCGGGATATGGCAGCGGGCCGGTATTCAGATCAACCACGTCCACCCAGAGATCGCCGACCGTCATCAGATCATCCCGGTAGTCGCAGGCACGCGGCGTGACCCGAAACTCGCGAATAATTCGATCAATCAAGTCGCCATTCCCCGCACCGACGTCGAGATAATCTCCGCGTATATCCGGCGCGAGTTCGCGGACTTTCGCGATCACCGCCCGCACGATCGCGTGCGTGCTGAGTCCTTCGTCCGGCAGCCGAACCACGCTTGTCTCGCCTCGCGCATATGCGACTTGTCGCGCCGCCTCGCGTTCGCGACGCTGAGCCTCGCGGCGTTGTTCTTGGGAGGAGGAGCGGAGCACTTTTAGTCGCGGGTCCGCGTAGTCTTACGCGAGAGGCGATTCGAGCAGAAGCTCGGCGCAGATGCGGAGGCCTGCAAAAACTTTGCCCCGCTTCTCGGTTACACGCTAAGGTCTGGCCATGCGCGCCAGTCACCTCGATGATTATTATGCGTTCCTCCGCTTTCCGAGCGTCTCTACCAATGAGCAATACGCCGACAAAGTGGCGGAATGCGCGCACTGGCTGGTCGAGAAATTGACCGCGATTGGGCTGGAAGCGAAGCTCGTCCCCACTCCGGGACATCCAGTGGTCTGGGCCAGGAATAAACATCAACCTGGCCGCACAAACGTGATGATCTACGGCCACTACGATGTGCAACCACCGGACCCGCTCGAGCTCTGGGACTCGCCCCCCTTCGATCCGGTGCTGAAGGACGGCTACGTCTTCGCCCGCGGCGCGACGGACAACAAAGGCCAGATCCTCGCGCACATTCTCGGCCTTCAGGAGACGCTGGAGAAAGAAGGCAATTTGCCGGTGAACCTCAACCTCGTCATCGAAGGAGAGGAAGAGATTGGCAGCGGTAATCTCGGCAATTTTCTGACGCAAAATCTGGAGGCGCTGCGTTCCGGAGTGGTTGTGGTCTCCGACACCGGAATGATCGCGAAGGGGACCCCAACTTTGAGTTATGGACTCCGCGGGGTGACCGCACTGGAGATAAAGGTCAGCGGCGCGAAAATGGATTTGCATTCCGGGATGTTCGGCGGCGCGGTCGCGAACCCGATTACTGCGCTCGCGCAACTGCTCGCGACTTTGCACGACCATAACGGCCGCATCGCAATCGCCGGATTTTACGACAAGGTGAAGCCGCTGGAAAATTGGGAACGCGAAGCGTGGCGCAAGCTGCCGCTCGATGGCGACCGCGAAATCCTTCGCGAAACCGGATCGCCCGCGCTTTTCGGCGAAGAAGGTTACAGCACGCTGGAGCGGCTCTGGGCACGCCCGACCGCCGAGATTAACGGGATCGGCGGCGGATATCAGGGACCCGGCACGAAGACCGTCATCGGCAGCCACGCATTCGCGAAGATCACCTTTCGCCTCGTTCCAAACCAGGAAGGCGGCGAGATTCTCGAGCTGGCGAAGAAGCACCTGCGCAAACACTGTCCGGCGGGAGTGACGCTTGAAATCACCGAAGGACACAGCGGCCCGTGGTATCTCACCGATCCGCACTCAGCGGTCGGGCAGGCGGCACAGCGCGCCTTGCGCGAAGCATTTGACGGGAAGGAGCCGGCGCTGATTCGCGAAGGCGGCAGCATCCCCATCACGACGCACTTTCGCACGATTCTCGGCGTGGAAACGCTGCTGCTCGGGCTGGCGTTGGCCGATTGCCGCGCGCATTCGCCTAACGAGAACTTCCCGCTCGAAAATCTCGATGCCGGGATTCGGCTGAACAAGGCCATCCTCCGGGAACTGGCGCGCTAAGATGCGGCAGCACGGGGCAGGAATTGCCGGGCGTCCGCCGCGACCGATCTGGCGCCGGCGTTTTACTTATCTGTTTAGTCTTGCCGCGTCGTTTGCGGATCGCTGCAAGCTGGAGGCTTGCCAGCTTGTAGCCGGTGGTTGGGCGCGCGCAGCGCGCGATACCACCGGAACAGTTGGGTTTGAGTCTCCCGACCCCGGCAGGGGTCGCAGCGGCCTGGGCTTGAGTGCTGCAACCCCTGCCAGGGTTGGGGTTGTTTTTGCATCCGCGTCCGGGGGTAGCTGTCGCGGCGGCGACATCAACCCCCGGCTAAAAGCTGCCAAGCCTCCGGCTTGGTCGTCTTCTAGCGTACCACCGCCCGCGAGGCTAAACAGATACCGTTTCACAGAAGCGCCCTACAAGTTGCTGCTCGTGTTAGTGCTCGCTCTCGCTGCGCCGGTTTGGCGGTCCGACGCCGAGGAATCGCTCGGCACGAAAATCAAACGACTGTTTGAGCCGACGCCCGCACCAAAAAAGCGGAAAAGTTCCACCACCGCGAAACGGCGGACTTCGCCGACGCCTTCTCCATCTCCACGAGCGAAAGCTGCTCCGAAAGCTTCCCCGAGCGCGTTGCCGACAAGGAGTCCGTCGCCTTCACCCAGGTCCCGCACAACGCCATCCGGATCACCTGCTGCGAGACCAAAGAGCTCTCCGTCTCCTTCTCCGAAGCGGAAGAAAAAGCCCTCGCCATCACCGTCTCCGAGCCCGAGCCCAACCGCGTCGGCGAGTCCCACCCCAACCGCATCGGCAAGTCCGACGCCAGGAGCGAGCCCCACACCAAGCGTCAGTCCATCACCGACCGCTTCGCCTTCGCCGGCTGCGAAAAAGGAGCGGCCGGGCGGAGTGGCGATCGCCCCGAGCGAAATAGCCGGCTTCGAGAGCTACCCGCCGCCGGTCCAGAAACTGGTTGAGTCCTCCCTTGCACTCGCGGCGCGCAATCTCACCTACAAGTACGGCTCGGCCGACCCGGCAAATGGCGGAATGGATTGCTCCGGGTTTGTCTACTACGTGCTGCGCGAAAACGGCTTCAACGACGTGCCGCGCGATTCAAGCCAGCAATACGTCTGGGTGCGCAAAGCGGGGAAGTTCGAAGCAGTGATCAGCAAGAGCGACGATTCCTTCGAGCTGGCTAAGCTGAAGCCCGGGGACCTGCTCTTCTGGACCGGCACCTATGACATCGCGCGCGATCCGCCCATCACGCACGCCATGATTTACCTGGGTCGCGAGAAGAGCACCGGCCGGCGGATCATGGTCGGCGCAAGCGATGGGCGCGTTTACCACGATGAATCGCGCTACGGTGTGAGCGTGTTCGACTTCAAGATCTCGCGTGCGGGCAAAACGAACGCGACCGGTCGCACACCGGCATTTGTCGGCTACGGCCGAATTCCAGGACTCGGCGACGGCTGATTCTGTTGCGTCGTTCCCACAGGCGCAGAATCTCTCCTGGCACTGCGGTGGCTCTTCCAAGCGAAGAAAAGAACGAGCGCAGTGACAAGAATCACGATCATCCGCTGCTCCCAAAGCGTCAGCTCGAAGACCTTGAGGAGGCGCTTCACGTTGCGGGCCTCGCAGCGTACCTGATCGGATCGTCCAGCCCTGCCTCGCGGAATCCTCTTAGCCGCAACTGACACGAATCGCACGCTCCGCAGGCGGCGCCGTCTTCGCGCGGAGCGTAACAGCTGTGGGTTAAAGCAAAGTCGACGCCCAACTCCGCGCCTTTCCTAATGATTTCCGCTTTTGAAAGCTGCAAGAGCGGCGCATGTATTTGGAAGCGCGTGCCGTTGACGCCGGCCTTTGTACCGACCGCCGCGAGTTGCTCAAAAGCGCGCAAGAACTCCGGGCGGCAATCCGGATAGCCGCTGTAGTCAACGGCATTCACACCTATAAAAATATCCGCCGCGCCGATCACTTCCGCCCAGGCGAGCGCATAAGAGAGAAAGATGGTGTTGCGCGCCGGCACGTAGGTGACCGGGATGCTGCCGGCCATTTCTTCCGGCGAACGCTCCTGCGGCACCGGAATGTCGTCAGTGAGCGCAGAGCCCCCGAAAACCCGCAGATCAATCTGCGCCGTCTGGTGCGTCCGCACGCCGAGCGATTCCGCGATGCGCTTGACCGCGCCCAATTCGATCCGGTGGCGCTGCCCGTAATGAAAGGAAAGCGCGTGCGGATCGAAACCATCAGCAATGCTGATCGCAAGCGTGACCGCTGAATCCAGACCGCCGCTCAAAAGCGCGACGGCGCGCTTTGCAGTTGAAGGTTTGTCGTCCATCGGCCCAAGATCGGATTCGAGCGTGAATCGGGACGATCTAAAAACACTTAGCGGACTTCGGGTCGAGGAGGCAAAGTGCTTGTTTCAGAATGGATTCCATTGCGGCGCCTATTATTTAGTGGGTTATGCCGTTGAGTGCGCATTCAAAGCCGCGATTGCCCGACAGGTTAGACAACACGACTTCCCTGAGAAAAAGCTTGTAAACGACAGCTACACGCACGACTTGAAAAAGCTACTGGATGTGAGCGGTTTGAAGACGCGCCTCGACGAAGCAATTCGCGGCAATGCAGCCCTCGAATTAAATTGGAGTGTGGTGAAGGATTGGTCTGAAGAGACGCGATACAGACACGATATCCCAGGCGCGACGGCCAAGGATCTTCTCGATGCCTGCACCTCCACACCCGACGGAGTCTTATCATGGCTGAGCAACTGGTGGTGACGCAAACACTCACGGCCGAGATGGTCGATGCGGGCGCCGATCTGCTGCGCACCCTGGACTCCAATGGCTTCAACACCACCGCGGCCTTGTGGCTTTATCTTGAAAGCTCCGACAGCTGGCGACTCATCATCGGATCTCCTGCGGTCGAAGCAGATGGGCCAAAGCGCGTATATGAAAAAGTGCAAAAGGTACTCAGCACCAAGCGCAATGGGGTTGCGATTGGATTGCGCGATATCAGCGTGGTGGCGCCGAATGACGCCCGACTGGTTTTATTGGGGAGGGCGGTCAAAACGGGATCTTCCGACATCTCTGGGATCCGATTTAGCCGAAATACGGTCAACGGACAGTTCATTCAGGACGCGTACATCTATCGCCTGAGTTGAAGCTACCGGTTGCCTCGAGGTAGCCGCCTGCGCACTGGCAGCGCTTCTCCACGCGACGCACTCGCGGGCGCGACGAAGAATGGTTAAGCTGCGCAGGTGAAGGGGGGAGTCTGGAAAAGGGCGCGATATCGGCTGGAATGGGTGGCATTGCTGGCGGCACTCAAAATCGTGCCGTTACTCTCACGCAAAGCATGCTATCAAATCGCCGGAATCGCGGGCGCGCTCGCGGCCAGCTTCGACCGGCAAGGGCGGAAAGTGGGATTGAGCAATCTGGAAGCCGCTTTCGGCGACCGCTTTTCGCGCGTGCGTCGGGCGGAAATCGTGCGCGAATCATATCAGCATTTCGCGCGGACGATGCTCGATCTTTTCTGGAGCCCCCGCTTGAACCGGGAAAGCTTTGCCCGCTACATCGAATTCAAAAATATCGATAGCGCGCAGCCGGAGATTGCGCTTTCCGACAACTGCATCGTCGCTGCCTTTCATTACGGTAACTTCGAGTGGTTCAGCCTTGCCGCGGGCTGGCTGGGGTTGCCCGGCTCGATCATGGCGCAGGAGTTTAAGAATCCGCTGCTGGATAGTTTTTTTTCCAGACTGCGCCAGCGCTCAGGCCACAACATCGCGCCGCGTGAGGGCGCGCTCGTCCGCCTCTTCAAGGTCCTGCGCAGAAAAGGGCGCGTGGCGCTGCTTGTCGACACCACCCTCACTCCGGGGCAGCCGACGGTAGTGATCAGATGTTTTGGGCTGAAGACGATTGTGCCGGTTGCGCATGCGTGGCTGCAAAAGCGAACCAGCGTGCCGATCATTCCCGCTTATTGTGAACCGCTTGGGGACGGACGCTACCGGGTTGTGCTTCACCCAAAGATCCAGCTCCCAAACGCCACGCACCAGGAGATCGCGCAGGCGTGCTGGGATTCCTTTGAGCCGGTCGTGCGACAAAATCCCGCGCCCTGGCTTTGGATGTACAAGCACTGGCGCTACAAACCGATGGCGGCGGACCGTGCCTATCCCTTTTACGCGCAGGAATCCCACGCATTCGAGCAGATCGCATCCCGTCCCGAGTACGCGAAGCTAGACCGGAGTCTCCTGCCGCAACCCGCGCAGCCTTCGCCCTAACGAGCGGCAGCAATTCACGATCGCCCATTTCCATGCTCTGGTTGAAGAAAATCCGTTACCGCGGGGAATGGCTCGTGGTTCGCACATTCGCAAAGCTACTTCCCGCTTTGCCGCGCCGCGTTTGTCACGGAGTGGCCCACGTCTTCGGCGCAATCGCGTCGTTTGTCCATCTCCCCGGGCGAGCTGTGGCTTTGAGCAATCTGGAGACGGCATTCGGCACAGAGATCTCCCGCGCCCGCAAGCACCAGCTCGTCAGGCATTCCTACCAGGAATTCGCGCGAGCCATGGCCGACCTCTTCTGGAGCCCACGGCTGACCCGCGAGAAACTCCCCGAGATATTCGACCTTGCGGACGTGGACCCGCTGAAACGCGAGCGCGGCGATCGCGGATTCATTTTCGCGTGCCTGCATTATGGCGGGTTCGAATGGATCGCGCTCGCGCTTGGTCTGCATGGATTCGACTGCACGGTCGTGACGCAGGCGTTCAAGAACCCGCTTTTGAACGACACCTTCAACCGCCTGCGCGAAGTCTCCGGTCACCAGACGATCCGCCGCGAAGGCGCGATTTTGCGTCTGTTCAAAGCGTTGCAAAACAACCGCAGCGTGGTGCTCGCGGTCGATCTTACCGTCTCGGCAAAGCTGCCGAGCGTGCCGATCACCTGCTTTGGGATGCAGACCTGCGTAACCTTTGCGCATGCGTTTCTGCACAAACGCACCGGCGCTCCGATTATCCCGACCCATTGTGAGCCGTTGCCCGGCGGCCGCTATCGACTCGTCCTCCATCCTGCCGTCGACCTCGGGTCGGGCGCGACGAACCAGCAAATCGCGCAGGCTTGCTGGGACAGCTTCGAGCCTGTGATTCGGCGAAACCCGGCGCCGTGGCTCTGGATGTACAAGCATTGGCGCTATCGGCCCGCGCAGGCGCAACGGCCATATCCCAATTACGCGAACGAATCACCGCACTTTCGCAAGCTGCTGGCGCGGATGGAGAAGGAAAAGGCGCTCGCCGCCCAGACGATCGCGGCCGGATTGTAGCCGGACTGACAAGCGTCGGCTGGTTAGGCGGAGTTTGACAAAACAGCTCGAATAGCTTTTCCAATTACCTACTTATGCGATTCCTCTCCCGACTTCTTCTGCTCCTTCCGCTGGCCGCGGCGGTCTGCCTCACCAGTTGCGAAACTCCGTCCGGCGCTTTCGTCGGACCTTATCGCGTGAGCGCAAAGCGCCCGCATGAGCCTTCCAAGGTGCGGGTGAAAGTGTCGCTTTCGAAACAGAACGTCTACGTCATGGAGGGCGACCGCTGCCTGATGGCCGTGGCGACGACGGTTGGAATTCCTTCCAAGCCAACGCCGAAGGGAAACTTCACCATCTACAAGAAGATCGAGAAGAAGCGTTCCGGCTCCTATGGTTTTAGGGTGCAGGGCGACCGGATCATTCCTGCCGAAGCAGGGGCGAACATCAAGGGCCGCTATGTCGGCTACCCGATGGGCTACTGGTGTGAATTCAAGCCGGCCTACGGGTTTCATCAAGGCTTCGTCCACATGCAACCGCGCAGTCACGGATGTTTGCGGTTAAAGGGCGAGGCGGCGCCGAAGTTTTACGCGCTGGTTCGCAACGGCACGCCGGTAAACATCGCCGATACGCAGCCGGAAGACGCCACGATCGGCCCGACTGTAAAACGCGTCGACGATTCCAAGACGCCCGATCCTCCGCTCAACGTCTCGATTTCCGAGGCCGCCTTTCAAAAGCCGAGCGGCCCGTTGTTCGACGAGTAGCGCAAGCGGGCAAATGCCCGATATTCCCGCTCGTGAGCACGAACCTGATCTCCAGCGGCACCAGTGCGCGCGAGAAAGTGAACCTTCGCACCCCGGAGGTGATGACTGCCGTTCAGGAGCAGGTCGAATCCCATTACCGCAGCGACATTGTCGATAAGATTCGGCGGAATGGCGGCATCCTGACGGCGGGCGATGTGACGGTGCGGCTCGCGAAGCAGTTCGGCTTTTGCTACGGCGTCGAGCGCGCGATCGATCTCGCCTACGCCGCGGGCAAGGTCTTCAAGGACCGCCGTCTCTTCATCCTCGGCGAGATCATTCACAACCCGGAGGTAAATGAGCAGATTCGCTCGTTAGGGATCAAGAACCTGATGGGCAAAAACAAGGAAGCCGAGATCGCCGACCTGCAACCGGACGACGTCGTCATCGTGCCGGCCTTCGGCACCGAAGTCTCGACTCTGCAGCAGATCAAGGAACGCGGCTGCCAGATTGTGGATACGACTTGCGGAGACGTGATGAGTGTCTGGAAGCGCGTGCGCAAATACGCGAGCGAGTCCGCGACCTCGATCATCCATGGAAAAGCCGAACACGAGGAGACGAAGGCGACGAGCTCACGTGCGCTTGGTGATGGTAAGGGTCATTACCTGGTGGTCCTGACGCTGGAGGAAACCGACTACGTTTGCGACTACATCCGCCACGGCGGGGACAAACAGGAGTTTTTGGAGAAGTTTCGAAACGCGCATTCGCCAGGGTTCGATCCCGACCTGCACCTCCGCACCGTCGGGGTGGCAAACCAGACGACGATGCTGCGCGGCGAAACCGAGGAAGTACAGCGGCGAATTCGGCAGGCGGTGATCGACCGAGACGGTCCGGAAGCGGCGGCGAACAACTTTCGGTTCTTCGACACCATTTGCGGAGCGACGCAGGAACGGCAGGACGCGCTTCGCGAGCTGCTCGACGTGCGCATGGACCTGCTGCTCGTGGTGGGCGGCTACAACAGCTCAAATACTTCCCACTTGGCCGAAATGGGCGAAGAGAAGTTGCCGACCTATTTCGTGCGGAATGCTTCGCGGCTCCTCTCGGAAAAGGAGATTCTGCATTACGACTTGCACGCAAAGGCCGAGGTAGTAGCGCGTGACTGGCTGCCACGTGGACGCCTGGTGGTAGGGATTACTGCCGGGGCGAGCTGCCCGAACAATCTGATCGAAGAGACGCTCCTGCGCCTGTTCGAGTTGCGCGGAATCAAGCGCGCCGATCTGGAAGCCGCCGCCTAAGCGGAAGCATCGCCTAGTTACGCCTCGTCGAAGGAGTCGCTGTCGATCTTCTGATCACGCGTTCAATGCCTGCGGCTACAAGTGCGGCGTTCCATGAACCGAATAGCATCCACACACGCTTGAGCAGTGCCGTTCCCCATGGTTCGCGTGCAATATCGGCGAGATACATCGATTCTCGCGCGCGCTTGCGACGCCGAACTTCTGTGAGGATCGTTTTTTTGTCGGCCATCGCCCATGGACTCATAAGCCCCGGCGGCAGGTCAACACGCGCGGTAATGAGCGCCGCCGCCCAGGAGCCGAACAATGTTTTTGCGCGATTAATGAGCGGAGAACCCCATTCCGTGCGCTCAACCTTTGTGGTCGCCAGCGATTCGCCTGCGCGTTTCCGCCGCTGAATTTCCGCGATAATCGCCGACTTGGTTGCCCGTGGCCATGGGCTGTCTTCCCTCACGGGCCGAATCCCCGCCGCGCGCAGGGCCGCGTTCCATGTACCAAAAAGTTTTCTAACGCGATCGCGCAGCGCCCGGCCGCGCTTTTCAGCGGGCACTGGTGTTGAACGGAGCGATTCGCGTGCGCGTTTCCGCCGGCGCAGTTCTGCGACGATCGCAGCTCTGCTCGCGTCTGCCCAGGGGCTACGACCGCCCTCCGGTTCAATACCGGCGGCACGAAGCGCGTTGTTCCATGAACCGAATAGCTGGCGCGCCCGTCGCGCCAGCGGTTGTCCTCCGTTTTCTCTCCAGACATCGCTGAAGCGCACCGGCTCACGCGCTCGCGTTCGGCGGCCAATCTCGCCGAGAACATCAGCTTTACGCGCCTTGCCCCAGGGACTTCTTGCTCCGCCAAAAGGATCCATCCCGGCGGCAGATAACGCAGCGCTCCAGGAACCGAACAGCGTTTTGGCCCGCATCAGTAACGCGGGTCCATGTTCCTCCGGAAGAATTTTCTTCCACGAGACGGCCTCGCCCCCTTTTTCGCGACGCTGGAGCTCGGCGACGATTCCCGCTCGGTCAACGCGACACCACCGGCTCTCGCCTGGCGGCTGAATGTGAAAGAGGCGGTAGACCTCCTCGAAAGTGCCGAAGTGCTTCAGCACCGCGGTTCGGAGCGAAAGATCTTGCTCAAGAATACGCTGTGCCTGAAGTGACTTGCCCTGCGCCTGGCGGTCACGCAGCGCACGCATCACATCGGCACGATGGCGGAAACGCTCCCAACGCAGCCGCTCTAGCGGCACTCCCGCTTGTGCGGCAATACCTGTCCACCCACCGAACCGTTTCTGTTCGGCCAGAGCAGAGTACTTTTTTTTGAAACGCAGCCACGCCTTTCGGTTGGCATCGCCGCGCAAGCGCGCAACACGTCGCGCTTCGGCGAACAGAGCAGTTATTCGCTGCGTTGCGTGCCGCTTTACCTTAACGACATCCGCCGGGTTGATTCCCGCGGCACGCAAAGCGCGCGTGTGCGAGCCGAAATGCCTCTGAGCGGCCGACGCGAGTGGGCTGTCGTCGGCGAAAACCCCCGCGGAGTTAAGAGCCAGCCCTGCGTTGCGGCGTTTCTTCAATCGCGCCATGACGTCGGCCGCGGAAAGGTGCTCGCTTGGCTTCGCCAGGCGGATCTGTTGCGGATCGAGACCGATGCGCCGCAGCGCTTCATCCCAGGAACCGAAAAACGCGATTGCTTTCATCATGAGCGCCTGCTCGTGATTGCTCGCCCAGTTGGAGTTCATTGGGTAAGCGCGTCCGTGTAATTCGGCCATACGGTCCAGCACGTATTCCGGCGTCCAAATCGCTTCCCAGCGCGGCAGCGTGTAGTACTTGCGTTGAGTCGAACGCGGCTCGCTGATGCGGGCGCGAACGGTCTCGCACATCAGTTCGGCTTCTGGATATTCCTCCCGATACTCTTCCGGAGTAGTTTCATGCTGGCTAATCAAATGATAGGAAAGGCCGCCCATATCTTTCCCGCAGATCTGACAATCGACGTAATCCCTCAATTCGGTGTTGATATCGGCATAGCTGAGTCCGGCATCTTCCAGCGCTCGTTTCCAGCCCCAGAATGGCCGCACCTGGTAAACGCGCTCGATCAGCTCAGGATGGTTGCGTTTGACCGCGGTAATATTGAGCGGCTCACGCGCTCGATGCAGCCGCTGGAGTTCGCGAATGACAGCTTTCTGCTCCGTCGTCATCAAAGCCGCGGTGGCTGGATGCAATCATCCGTGACAAACTCCGCCTGCTCCTCAGCGGGCAATGGCAAACCCGGCGGGGTGATTTTCTCGCCGGCTTTTTCTTTCGCGGCGCAGGCGAGATTGAGCTCGAGGAGGAACGCGAGTGGGTCGGCGTCGTCCGGCATCCCGTAGGCGGCGCGGACGGCGGCGTCGAGCCGCGCGTGCGCATCGCGCAACGGATTGTCGCCGGGTTGTTCGAGCGTGCGGTAAAGATCGCGTAGCGAGTAGTTCAACTTTCGCATCGTCTCGCGCCGCAACCCGCGCAACGCCACCGCCGCTTCCGCCACCGCTTTGATCGGCTCCCGGGGCCGGCAGAACGTAAAAATTCTCCATCCATCGAAAACTCAGCGGCTCGCGCTGCGTTGGTACTGAGCAAGTTCCTCGGCGGTGAGCTGCTCAGCTGGAACGAGCCGATAATGTCGTTCGTCGCGAATTGTGACTTGCCCATCGGTGCTCTCGAACTCGAACAGTGCGATAACATCATCGCGCATAAATTGAGCAGCGATAGGCCGACAGACCAACGTCGAAAATTTTTCTGCACACAAAGCGATCGCGTCCTCGATTTGCACGACGCCGAGATGCTCTCGCGCGCCTTTAGCCTCGACGGGCAAAACATAATGAACACCATGTCGATCTACACCGACGTAGAGCTCGTCGGTTTCGACGCCGCCGATTCCCGCGACGGAGGAGCGCAGATGGCTTTGCAGTGAGTAACACGTCAGACCTGTGAACAGATCGACCATCCGATTGTATCGAAGAATCGCGAGCAAAGCCTGCTCGTCGTCGAGTGCGTACCTTGATATCAAACCGGGGGTTGCACTCCAGACCCTTGATAGCTCTGCGGCGAATGTCTGGTGTGACCGACCTTTTTTTCAAGACGAATCTGCAGCGACTTGCTCCCTCCTTGCGAAGAATCCATCACAGATCACGTCATTCGTTCGGCCAGTGCCGGTCACACGCCAGTGGGATAGATATAGTGCTCGTCGAATTCGAACCGCTCGCCTTCTAAGAGACCAGAGACGCGAACGCTTTTTCCACCACTGACCGATTCAACGCGGTTTACTGTGTCGTCGACGTTTTCGAAGCTCAAGAACTCGCAACGGCCAGCTAACGCGTGAAACGAGGGTCTGATGAGCTGATTGAAAACCTTCTCGCGGCGTTCAGTCGGGGCAACGATGAACAGCGCGATTTGGTTATTCGGCTGTGCTAACACTAGATCGTTTAGCCGAAGTAGACCGCTGTAGATGGACGTTGTCGATTCCACCTCGAACGCGCGGTGAATCACATTTCTAATCAACCACAGCACGTCGATGTTCTGCACAATTCGCCGCGTGTTCTCGTCGAAGCCGAAATTCGGCAGCCGCTCCAAAGTTGCAGCCGCAAACGACTCGCCTTTGTAGCTCAGATTACGATCACTCGGCGGCACCCAAACCGAACATCCTTCGGCTCGGCCGAGTTGGATCAAACCACCCTGAATCTTGACGTGTGCTCGATCAGGCGGCGCTAAATCCGATGATTCGTCTGGTTCTCGATCTATTGATTTCGACGCAGGAAAAGCGTTGAGGAACTGGGTAACGTTTATTTTGGGGTGGCCAGTCGTCTGCAGAATGTATGTGTCGCCTTCAGTGAAGACGTCGAGTTTCCGCGTTGGCACCTTGCGCATTGCGTCGAGCACTAACGGGCGTGGCAAGATCAGGACTTTGTCAGGACTGCCGCAAACCAGAATGACAAAGCCGCCAGCGTGCGTTGGTGGGTAATCGAATTTTGGATCGACGGTTTCCTGTGCGAGTCCGAAGAAGTATTTTTCGCCGCGGAGTTGCTTTGAGTAGTTGATCGAGCAAGTCAGCGCACTTCCAAATTGGTAAAGCCTGCTTTTGCCGAATGACTTTGCGGCTCCGTACCGCTTTCGCAGCCGTCGAACAACTTCGTCGACAAAATGAGGAGCATTAGTGCGCACTAAGGTATTCGGGCGATCTGATCTGCGTCTGACAATCGTAGCATTCGTAGAATGCAGTTTCGTCGAATAGCAGGCGTAGGTGATTGAGGTGTCCGTCCACTAAATTTTCGACATGCTCTTGCACTTGGTAAAACAAGTCCCTATTGCCGCAAATCGGACACTGCAATACTGGCGATCGGGAAGTCATCGGATATCTCATGGCCGGACAGCATACCTGAGTTTTTTGTTAGCGAGCAATCAGTTCAGGTCGCCTTTGGTGAGTATCGACTCGCGGTCGGAATCGAAGTCGCGCCGCGGGCTACCTCATCCGGATCAGGCGACCAATCGAGCTTCCTAGCTGAAGCGAAGTACGACATCGGATGTGCTTCGATACCTACGCTGGGAATGCCGTGCTTTTTGCATTCGACGAGTGTTGTCCCTGTGCCGCAGAACGGATCGAGAACTGTCGCACTTCGATCTACGCTGAAGCGCCCGAGATAATCGCGAACAAGGTGCGGTGGAAACGAAAGAACAAATCGATACCAGTCGTGGGCCGCACGATCAGATGCATCGAGTCGATTAACGTCAGCGCGTGTCGAGCCCTCGCGACGTGACGGTCCAAGCAGTGACGGCATGCGAGAGTTTAGTAAGGCTGCCGCGCGGTCAAACGAATTTTACACGCACCGCGCGATTTCATTTCGATCAGCACGCGATCCGGCCAGAGAAGGTCAGCGAACTTCTTTCCGCCTTTTGCGCGAGTCGGAGCGCCGTTGCCTTTGATCAGCTCGAGCTGCGGCGAGCCCGGCTTCTTCGCGACGCGAAACTCGAATGTGGCGCCCGCTTCAATCGCGCTGGGGTGCCCGAGCGCGCGAAAGAAGCGGTCGAGAAAGCTTTGCGCCTCGCTTTTCTCGTCCCCGCGCAAGGTTCGCGCGAATTCAATGAATTCGCTGAATGCGTTCTTCAGCTCCTTAGGCATTGTTGCGCGGAAACTAACCGAAGCTTCCGGTTAGCGAAAGAATGCTACTTGCCCGTTGAGCCTGCGGGGAATTAAGCGCGCCGAATGGAAGCGGCCGCGTAAGCGAGCCCTGTAGGCGCCGCCCTGTTATCTGTTTAGCCTCGTGGGCGGTGGCGCGCTTAGAAGACGACCAAGCCGGAGGCTTGGCAGCTTGTAGCCGGGGTTGATGTCGCCGCGGCGACAAATACCCCCGGATGCAAATACAAAAACAATCCCAACCCCGGCAGGGGTTGCAGCACTCAAGCCCAGGCCGCTGCGACCCCTGCCGGGGTCGGGAGATTCAAACGCAACTGTTCCGGTGGTATCGCGCTCTGCGCACGCTCAACCACCGGCTACAAGCTGGCAAGCCTCTGGCTTGCGCCGAGCCGCAAAATACGCGGCAGGGCTAAACAGATACCGGCCCTGTGGACGGCGCGATGGAAGACGCTGGGTCCTGGTAGGGATGTCCTCTCCCGCGCTTCGCACGATTGTTTAGGGAAGTCTCCGACGCCTCAAACCGACGGGCAGGCCGGGTTCGGGGATTCGCGTAGCTGCGACGCCTTCGTCGCAGGAAGTGTCGGCGGCGCCCTCGCCGCCAGGGCTGCGGCAAGATGAGAGCAACAGGAAGCAGCGCTGAACTTCGCGGCGGGGGCGCCGCGTCCACTTCCTACGACGAGGCGTCGCAGCTACATCGCCTCCTGCCTGTGTGCCATCGCCACTGAACAATCACAGCCGCATCGCTCTGGGCGCGCTTCGCCAGGCTCGGGATGACACAGTAGGGACGTGACGCTGAACAGAGACCTTCCCACACGAAAGCGGCTAAAATAGGGAAGCGGCTACCGACCCTCGGCGGGCGCGGGCGATCTCATCACAGAGGGCCGCCGGAGGCTGCAGACGCGAACCATCTTAGCCATGCGCGCAATCTGGAAAGGCAGTATCAGTTTTGGTCTGGTCAATATCCCGATCGCCCTCTATCCGGCGACGCGAAAAGAGGAGCTGAAATTCCGGTTGCTTCGGTCAACCGACCACAGTCCCGTCAACTACAAGCGCGTCGCGGCCAAGGACGGCAAGGAAGTTCCCTGGGACCAGATCGTAAAGGGCTACGAGTACGAGAAGGGGAAATTCGTCGTCTTGAGCGACAAAGATTTTCAGCGCGTCGATCTCGAGGCGACGCAGACAGTCGATATCCAGGACTTCGTCGATGTGGACGAGATCGATCCGATGTTTTTCTACAAGCCGTATTATCTGGAGCCGCAGAAAGGCGGAGATAAAGCTTACGTGCTCCTGCGGGAGGCGCTCGCCAACGAGAAGAAGGTGGGCATCGCCAAGGTAGTCATCAAAACCCGGCAATACCTCGCGGGCGTGAAGCCATTGAAAGACGCGCTCGTGCTCGAGCTGATGCACTTCGCTGAGGAGCTGGCCGAGGCCGACAAGTTAAACGTCCCCAAGAAGCTGGAGCCCGGCAAACGCGAGATGGACATGGCCAAGGCTCTCGTCGAGAGCATGAGCGCAAAATGGGACCCCGAGAAGTACCACGACGACTATCGTGAGGCGCTGCTCGAAGTGATCGAGGAGAAGGTCGAAGCAGGTGGCAAGGAGATCGAAGAGAAACCGAAGAAGGCGCCCGCGGCGACCAAAGTCATCGATCTGGTGGCCGTGCTGCAACAAAGCCTCGCCCAATCACAGGGTGGAAAGAAAAAGCCGGCCGCGAAATCCGGAGTCAAACGCGCGGCCAGGACGCACCAGAAAAAAGCTGCGTAGCCCCGGCGCGCTTCAAACACAGGCGCAGTGGCCGGCGCAAGGTAGCGCAAGCTTCCAGCTTGCTAAATCGACGCCTGAGCAAGCTGGAAGCTTGCGCTACCTTCCGGCGAGCTCGTCCAGCGCCTCGATTACCGCGGTTTCGATTCGTTTTGGGCCCGTGCCAAAGAGCTGCGCATCGACTCTTTCCAGTCGTCGAATCAGATCAAGAACTTCGCTCCGCTCGTAAGGACCACCGGCGGCCGCGCAAAAATGCGTGCGGCACCCGAATGGCCGATCGTTGTAGATCAGGCAGTTACCGCTGCGCGCATCCAGCAACGGGCAGGCGCCGTCCACGCTTTCGGGTATTTCTTTGCGCCCGCTGGCGCGGAGTGCCTTGGCCGCGAGGAGCGCTTCGCCCTTCGTCAGATACGGGGTGCAGCCGGTCGGCTTGAAATGGCAGCATTCATTCACGCGAATGCAGGCGCGCTCGATCGGGCGAGCGGCGAGCGCGGCGTAAATCTGCCGCACCTCTGCCAATCCGTTTTTCCAACCAATGCTTTGCTCAGGTTTCCGGAGAGGCTTCATAATGGCACGCCGGCGAAACAAACAAGAACCCACGCGAGCTCGGGGAGATGCTCCGCAAACATATGCTTCGCCTGTTCGGGAAGTTTTTCGCGCCACTGGCCGCTTTTGCCCACGCGCAGGAACTTCGCGCGTCCGCGTTCCCCTTCTCGGAGGAACTCCGCCTTCCTCGCGGCGAACGACTGCCGCTGGACTGCCGTTTGAATCTCTTCGGCCGATCGCTCGACGCGGAGATAGCTCAAAATCTCGCGGCACTTTTCTTCCGGCGCGGCGAGCATCTCCTCGTAGCGGAGGCGGAA
>JBHENA010000009.1:0-10458 GCA_046262275.1 Chthoniobacterales bacterium | reverse complement strand
AACCCCCCCGCCCGCCGGTACTCCTCGCTATGCGCTTTCCAGGAGATCCGCAGCGTTTGGTGCAGTTCGGGTGCTCCGCGCAAAACCGCTTCTGTCATTCTCCCGATGCGATATCTCTCGGGCGCCAGCAGAGGGTAAAGCGTGTGACGATAGAGTTTCCCGCCCCGCGGCGAAAAACTGAAGAAGCGCTCAATCGTTGGGAACCGTTTGAAATGGAAGTGATGCGCACCGGAGACAGCAACATCACGCGGGTCGCGGATGACGTAGATGACGCGAATCTCCGACCGCAACGGATCCATTCCGAGTTCCGCAAAGGTGTGGTGCGATTTGTAAACGGCAAATTCTGAGACGCGCTCCTTCCCTTCCATCGCGATCTCCTCCTTGTCCGATTTCCAGAAGCCAGCCACCGGACAGCCGATCAGCTCTGCTACGAGTCGCGCAATCCAGGTGCAGCCGCTTTTGGGATAGCCGACAACGAGGATGGTTTTCACTCTGCTCTCTCAGCACTTTCAGCTCGCGCGCACATCTGCGTCCGCCATCGCGCGGCCCGCGATCCAGCCCGTGCTCCAGGCGGCCTGGAAGTTGAAGCCGCCAGTGATTCCATCGATATCGAGCAATTCTCCCGCGAAGTAAAGGTGCGGAGCGATCCGGCTCTCCATGGTTTTGAAGTTGACCTCTGTCAGGCGGACGCCGCCGCACGTCACGAACTCGTCCTTGTTCAATGTTTTGCCGCAGACTGGCAGGTCGCAGTTTGTGAGCAGCCTGACGAGTGCAAGGGAGTGCGTCCGGGAAAGGGTGGTCCAGACCGTGTCCCCCGGGATTTCCATCGTGGCGACGAGTTGTCCCCAAAGCCGAGCAGGCAAAGGCGGGATCGGCAGGCTGGCGACGCGTTTCTTTGGATGAGCGGCGCGTCGCAACTTTAGCTCTTCCAGGATCGTCTGCTCGCTCAGTCGCGGGAGCCAGTTCACGCGGAGCGTGAATTTGTAATCCATTGCGGCCAGCACTCTCGCTCCCCACGCGGAAAGACGAAGCACAACCGGCCCGCTCACGCCATTGTGCGTGATGAGGAGCGGTCCGCTCTCGCGCAGCTTCGTGCCGGGCACGGTGAGTTCAACCTCCTCTACCGAGACGCCCGGAAGCGCGCGCAACCATTGTGTGACGATGTGCAAAGAGTATAGCGATGGCACTGGGGGTTCGATTGTGTGACCCAACGAACGAGCGATCTCCGCGCCGCTCACTGTGCGCGCGCCACCGGTTGCGAGCAGGAGGCGATCGCATTCGGTCACGCTGCCATCCGACAGCTCCAGCTCGAACTTTCCCGCCCCGTTCTTTTGTGCACGCTCCACACCGTTGCGCGGGACAAGCTTAACGCCGGCTGCTCGCGCTTCGTGGAGCAGACAGTCGATCACCGTCGCGGCCGAATCTGTCACCGGGAACATTCGACCATCAGCTTCCGCCTTCAGAAGGACGCCATGCCGCTCAAACCATGCCACCGTGTCGTCCGCCGAGAACCTGTGCAGAGCTCCGACCATCGCGCGCCCCCCGCGGGGGTAGCGGCTGCTAAAGCCTCGCAGCTCGAGCGCGGGCGTGTGCGTCACATTGCAGCGGCCACCGCCGGAGATCCGGACCTTGGTGAGAAACTGCGAGCCGCGTTCAAACATGCGCACCTCATTTTCGGGGTGCGCCTGCGCACAGGCGATCGCGGCGAAGAAACCCGCCGCGCCGCCACCGGCAATTGCAATGCGTTCCCGTGGCATCGTAGTCGCCGGAAGTTCAGTTATTGTTCTACTCAAGAGCGCGCACGTTACGGCGCCTCTATTCCCATCCGCCGCAGCTTCCGTCGAAGTGCACGCGCATTTGTGATCGCAAAAGCGTCCCGATCGTTGTCGAAGTAAATCCACGCTTCTTTTGCGGCGCTATCGCGAATCCTCGTTGCCCACTCATCCAGCTCGTCATCGGTGTAGTTGTGCCGATACCAGCGGCTGCTGCCGTGCAGGCGTGCATAAATCACGTCGCCGGTTTTGATCGGTTCATCCGGAAGCCGTGGCGCGCTGACCGTGCAGAAAATCAATCCCCGCTCCTGAAAGGGGCGATAAACCGAGTCCCGCCACCAGCTGCTGTGCCGGAACTCAATCGCGTTCCGATACTCTGGATTGAGTTGGCGAATGATGCTTTGCAGGCGCGAAGGGGTGTAGCGATAGCTCGGCGGGAATTGAAAGAGGAAGCAGCCTAGGGCCGGGCCGAGGATCTCGGCGAAACGGTAGAATTCTTCGATCAGCATGCGGGTGTGGACGAGGCGTTTCTCGTGCGTGATGAGCCGGTTTACTTTCAAGGAATAACGGAAGCCGGCGGGCGCGTTGCGGCGCCACGCTTTTGCCGTGGCCAGCTTCGGCCAGCTGTAAAAGGGAGCGTTCAGTTCCACCGTACGAAAGTTCTCCGTGTAATGCCGGAACCAGGTGTCGGTCCGCTTCGTGTCGGGATAAAAAATGCCGCGCCAGTGCCAGTAAAACCAACCGGAACAACCGACATGAACCTGCATCCGCGCACGCTCATGCAGCTGTGGAAACATGCAATTTAGCAGCAATTGGAGCCGCGCCGCTGCCGGCGCTGGCCAACGACGATCTTGACCCCGGAAGCGCAATCGCGCAGCGTGCCTCCGTGAACTCTCTCGGAAAATACTCTGGTTACGCGTATGCGATTATGCGGATCATCGTGGGCCTCCTCTTTGCCTGTCATGGTGCGCAAAAGCTGTTCGGAATGTTCGGTGGCAAAGGTGGCGCGGAGGGGTTGATGCTTCTGGGCGGGATTATCGAGTTCGGCGGTGGATTGTTGATTGCGCTAGGGCTGTTGACTCGCCCGGCGGCGTTTCTTGCTTGCGGCATGATGGCAGTTGCCTATTTCAAGGCGCACGCGTCCGGCGGTTTCGTGCCGATCGTGAACAAGGGAGAGCTGGCGGTCATCTATTGCTTCGTTTTCCTCTACGTCTTCTTCCGTGGCGCGGGGCCGTTGAGCATCGACAGCGCGATCTTCCGCAGGCCGACCAGGGACGATGAAGTAAGCGGCCCAACGCGCGCAGGGCGCACAATCTAGTGAGACGCTTCGCAGGTTGTTTGGCGATTCTTTGCGCGGTCGCGTTTCTGGCCGAGCGCACAAACGCCCAGGAGTGGGCCAAGCCGCGGCTGAACAATTCGCCGCGGCACGGCGAATGGGTCGAGCTCAAATCCGCCGAGCGGACGCTGAAAGCATTCGTGGTTTACCCGGAGCGGAAAGAGAAAGCGCCGGTTGTGCTCGTGATTCACGAGATCTTCGGACTGACGGATTGGGTGCGCGGCGTCTGTGATCAGCTCGCGGAGGCGGGCGTGATTGCGATCGCGCCTGATCTGCTCAGTGGCCAGACGTTTGCCGATGTGGATGGAGCGCGGAAAGCGATCGCCGCCCTGCCGAACGAGCAGGTCGTAGCGGATCTTAATGCAACCGCGGATTACGCGGCTAAGATCCCGGCGTCGAGTGGAACTCTGGCGGTCTGCGGTTTCTGCTGGGGCGGAGGTTGGACATTCGGCTACGCGAGCGCAAATCCGAAGCTAAAAGCCGCGTATTCATTCTACGGCACGGCCGTCGCTGACGCGGCTGATGCAGCCAAAATCGCGTGTCCTGTTTACGGCTTCTACGGCGAGAACGACGAGCGGGTAAACTCAACTATTCCAAAGGCCGAAGAGCTGATGAAAGCCGCGGGCAAGAAATACGAGCCGGTAATCTACAAAGGCGCCGGGCACGGCTTCATGCGCGACGGGGAATCGCCGGAAGGCGCGGAAGCCAATCGAAAAGCGCGCGAAGATGCCTGGGCGCGATGGAAGACGCTGCTCCGGGAGCTGTAGCACAGGCGTCCTCGCCTGTGGGGACACTGAGCGTCTCGCCCGGTGTTTGTCGTTCCGCAGGTTCGCAGGCGAGACGCCCGCTCTACCCACAGGCAAGATGCCTGTGCTACTGGCCTAGCTCGTCGGCGAGCGCGCCGGCGTCGTAGACCTTGCATAACGCTTCGGTGATCGCGGCGGAATCTACACTCACGGCGCGCGCTTGTTTCTCGGTAAAGATTACGTCGAGGGCGAGCGACTGGATGTTGCCGTCGAAGATGATGCCGACGAATTCGTTCGCCGTGTTCACGACGGGGCTGCCGCTGTTGCCGCCGATGATGTCGGCGGTGGAGACGAAGTTGAACGGCGTCTCCATGTTCAGCTTCGATTTGCGGTCGATCCAGCGCTTCGGCAGATCGTAGGGCGGCTGGTTGTTGTGCTCGGCGGCACGCTGATAGAGACCGGCAATATTGGTCAGCGCGGGAATTTGCTTCCCATTCTCTTCGTAGCCTTTCACCGGGCCATAGGAGAGGCGAAGCGTGAAGGTCGCGTCCGGATATGTGCTTGTGCCTTGAATGGCGAAGCGCGCCCTCGCGATCTCCGCGTAGGCCTGCTGCTTGATCTCATCCTGGGCTTCCCAAACCTTGCGCGCTTCGCGTGCCGGGCCATCGATCAGCCGCGCCAGGTCGATCATCGGATCTCTTGCCGCTGCCAGTGCAGAGGCGCCGCCCTCGTAGATCTGCCTGCGGAAAGCGACGTCTCTGAGTTTCGTGCCTTTCACGACCTCCGCCGCGCGTCCAACCGGAGATTTCCCGGCCAGAACCTTCTGCACGAGCGGATCCTCCGCGCCGAAACGGGCCGCCATGTCGGTGAGGGAATCTGTCAGCGTCGCTTGCTCGACGTCCTCATAGACGGGTTCGCTCGAGAAAAGGTCCAGCTCGAGCGACTCGCGATTGCTGTCCCGAAGTTCCGGGAATCGTTCGCCGTTTGGCTTTGCGCGCTCATCTGCCGCGCGGAAAAGACGCCGCGCGTATTTGAACAGCGTGCTGTAGAAGGCGCGCGGTGCCCGGTAGGTGGCGGTGGAGCGGCCGCGATTTGTCTCGAAGTAGTGATAGACGGGCAGCACTTTCGCGGTCTCCTCCTGCGCCCGTTTAATGCGGTCGTAAGCGGCCAGGGTGGCCTTGAATTGCCCGTTGCGGTTTATCGCGTCGCGCAGTGTCTCTTCACGCTGTTTGATCGAGGCCCACACTTCCGGATCGAGCAGCGCCGCCAGATAACCGTCGTAGCGTTTCCGATTATTTTCGACGCCGCGGACTTCCTCCTGCACGCGGCGTGCATTTTCAAAACTGCGCTGCGCAAAGGCGTCCAGGAAAACCTCGCGCCGGTTATACATGTTCAGGAGATAGGGCAGTTCCGCGTCGCGGGCTTCCGCGATCTCGCTCACGGTGAGTTGGCGGTCGGTTCGGCCGGGATGGCCGCTTACGAAAGTTAGCTCCCCGTCGGCTGGGCCTTGGGCGTTCCACTTCAGGAAGTGCTCGATCCTGGCCGGCTGGCCGTCCTCGTAGGCGCGGAAGATGCAGACATCAAGGTCGAAGCGCGGGTATTCGAAATTGTCCGGATCGCCGCCGTAAAATGCGATCTGCTCCTCTGGCGCGAAGACGAGCCGCACATCGTCGTAGCGTTTGTAGCGATAAAGATTGTAAACGCCGCCCTGATAGAGCGTAACCACATCGGAGCGAAGACCAGTGGCCTCTTTGCTTTCCTTTTCGATCAGGGCCATCGCGTTCCCGCGCGCCTTGGCGGCGTCGTCAGGAGACATACCGGGCTGAACCGCCGCGTTCACCCGCTGGGTTACGTCTTCGATTGAGAGGAGTACGTTGAGCTCAAGATCGGTGGCCTTGATTTCCTGTGCGCCGCTTTTCGCGTAGAAGCCGTCCCGCACGTAATTGTTCTTCTCGGTGCTGAACTTCTGCAGCGTATCGAGCCCTACGTGGTGATTCGTGATCACGAGTCCATTGGCCGAGACAAACGAACCGGAGCCGCCGGAGTTGAAGCGCACGCTTGCTTTCTGCAAATGCTCGAGCCACTGCGGAGTCGGGTCGAACTGATATTCCTTCAGCTGTTTGCTGGGTGGCGCGTTGTAGAGCCACATGCCTTCATCGGCTATGGCGGAGGCGAGCGGATGGAGGAGAAGAAGCAGTAGAATCGCGCCTTTGCGCAAACAAGAGGTGGCCATAGGTGACGAAGCTAGAACGTTTCGCCGCTGCCGGAAAGACAACTAGTGCCCGCCCGTGCTGCTGTGACTCGACCAATGAATGGCGCGGATCAGCCAGCGGTTATCAGTTTTGCTCAGCACCATTAGCTCTGCATTCTCGGCATCCACATTGCGGCCGTTAAAGTTTCCCGTACTCCGGCCCGTCACGGTCGCCCAGGCTACGCTGCCTTCCTGCCGCACGATCATTGCTGCACGCGTGCTTGGAACTGCTTTTGCAAAGGCAATGTCGGCTGTGAGATGCTCTGCCGCGTATTCCTCACGTGTCTGGCGGTGGCCGTTTTCCAGGATCTGAGCATCCGGTGATAACAGAGCTAGCGCTGCTGACCGGTCGCCTTTCGCTAGAGCCTCATGGAAGGCATTCACCGTCTTGGCAATCGCCTCGCGGTCTGGCGCGGTCGGAATCGGGCGCCGGCAGCCTGGAAGCGCCGCCAGGGCAGCAGTTAACAAGGCGGTGATGAGCAAATCCTTCATCGGAAAATGTAGCACGAGAGCCGGTCGGCCGGGAGAAGGGACACGGCAGGAGCGCGCGCAAGTTTACACTGCGTCCGGTGGTGATAGGTTCCGTGGCCGTTTGCTGTTTCGGCCACGCCGAACGCTTCTACGATGGAACAGAATCCACCCTTCCCCACGCCGGAGGAATTGAAATCGAAGCTCTCCGAGTTCATGAAGATGAACTTCGGCGACAAGGTTTCATTTCAAACTTTCACTCAGCCGGACGCGGCCGAAGCGGGTGGAGAGGAGAAGCCTTCCGAGCGGGACGAGGAGGCCTTCGTCTTCCAGTTTCTGCCGCGCGACATCAAGCGGCACCTGGACCGTTTTGTCATTCAGCAGGACGAAGCCAAGAAGGTCCTCTCGATTGCGGTTTGCGATCACTACAACCACGTCAATTACGTGCGGCGGCTGGAGAAGGAGGACCCCACGCGCGCGGAGGAGACCGAATACGCGAAGCAGAACGTCATCCTCGTCGGTCCGACGGGCGTGGGGAAGACCTACCTGATCAAGCACATTGCCGAGCTGATCAAAGTCCCGTTCGTGAAGGCGGACGCGACCAAATTCAGCGAGACCGGCTACGTCGGCGGGGATGTCGAAGATCTGGTGCGCGAGTTGGTCCAGAAAGCTGACGGGGACGTGGCCCGCGCTCAATTTGGCATCATTTACATCGACGAGATCGATAAGATCGCGGCGGCCGGAAATCTTGTCGGGCGCGACGTGAGCGGACGCGGGGTGCAGACCACCTTGCTCAAGCTGAAGAGACCGAAGTGCCGCTGCGCAGCGCGAACGATCTGCAGGCGCAGCTTCAGGCGGCCTTCGAATTCCAGAAGCGCGGAGGCAAATCGCGACGCGAGACGATCAGCACGCGCCATATTCTCTTCGTGGTGAGCGGCGCCTTCGAGCGGCTGAAGCAACAGGTCTCGCGGCGGCTCGCTCAGGGGCAGATCGGTTTCAGTGCGGAGCCGCGCCAGGTGATGGATAACGAGTTGTTTCAGCACGTCACCACCCAGGATTTCATCGAGTACGGATTCGAGCCGGAGTTCATTGGCCGCCTCCCGGTGCGGGTGGTATGCGAGGAGCTGAGCGCGGACGATCTTTACAAGATCATGAAGTTTTCGGAGGGAAGCCTCCTCCGGCAGTATGAGCGGGCTTTCCGCGCCTACGGCATCGAGATCAGCTTCGAGGATGAAGCTCTCCGCCTGATCGCCGAAGCAGCGGCGGAAGAGAAGACCGGCGCGCGTGGATTGCTCACGGTCTTCGAAAAATTATTCCGCGATTTCAAATACCACCTCGCCGGCTCCAGCCTTACGCAGCTCCGGGTTTCGATGGAGCTGGTGCGCGAGCCGAGGCGAGTCCTGGAGCGTTTAATGGCGGAAGGACACAAACAGGAGGAAGCCGCGCTCGTTCAGAGCGCGCGTGTTTTCGGAGAGCAATTCGAGCGGGAACACGGGCTGCAGATCGCGTTTGACGAAGCGGCGTTGCAGCTTCTGGTCCAGCGGGCGCACGCAGAGCGGATGACGATGCCGGAACTTTGCGCGCACCTTTTCAAGGATTATCAATTCGGCCTCAGCCTGATCCAGAAAAACACCGGGCAGAGCAGTTTCGTGCTAAGCCGCGAGGCGGTCGAGGCGCCGGACAAATTCCTGAGCGAGCTGGTGGTCCGTTCGCACTATCCGCTTGCGCCGGCAGAAAAAGATTGAGAGCACTGCTGGGATGAGACGCTCGTTAGTCGTGGGGCTGATCCTTGGCGTGCTCGTTAGTGCGGTCGTCATCGCACTGCACGTCTTCCGGGTAACGCTTCCCCTGGAAGAATGGGTGATGAGTCTGCTCGCCGCGAATCAGACCGCGACGCGAGTAGTCAGTGTGAAGGTGCAGTACGCGCTGGTCGTCATCTTCTCGATCACCGTTGCGTGGATGGTGACGGCAACTTCGCGCCGTAAAGGGCTCGGCGCGCTGCTCGCCATTCTGGCAGGGGAGCTGGTCGCGTTGTCCTGGATATGCCTGCTCTACAAGACTTTTTTCCAGCCGCTGCCCTCCATCTTTGCGGTCGCGCTCGGGTTTGTGACTGCGAACGGCTACGTCGCTTTCCTCGGCCGCAGCCGTTCGCGAATGGCGCGCGATCTTTTCGGCGGGCGCGTTTCAAGCGAAAAGCTCGCCGCCGTCGCCTCTGGCGAGCTGCCCTACGAGCCGGTGGCGAAGAACTACGAAGCCACCGCGGTGGTGTGCGACATCGCGAACAAACATGATCTGGCGGAGGAATGTCCCCCCGAGGTCCTTGCTGATATCACGCAGAAGTTTGGCCGCCATGCCACGGAATCATTTCTAAAGGCGGGCGCTTACATCGAAAGCGTGAGCGGCGAGGGGATTGTGGCTGTCTTTGGTTTCCCGGAGGGCGGCGCCGAGCAGGCGGAGAAAGCTACCCGGCATGCGCTCTCGCTCCTGGAATCATTCGAGAAAGTGGGGGCGGACGGCAGAGACGAAGCTTTCACGAAATTTCACGTCCATCTTGGGATCAGCTCCGGCGCTATGAGCTTCGCGCCGCTCGAGAAGGATCATCGCTCAGAACTGCTCGCGACCGGCGAGCCGGTGGAACTTGCCCGCCGTTTTTGCATCGCGAATCGCTTTTACGGGTCGCGCGTCCTGATTGGACCGCGAACCTTTGAGCTCGCCAGCAGCACGATCGTAGCGCGGCCGATCGATTTCCTGAGTGGAGTCGATGTGCGCGAGCGGCACGAGATTTATGAGCCCCTCGTCTTGGCGGCGGATGCCACTCCGGAGCAGATCGCGCGGCGGGATTCCTTCTGGAATGGCGTGGTGCTTTACCGCGAGAAAAGGTGGGGGGAAGCGTATTCGGAATTCCAGAAGGCGCGTGGACCTAACGATGAGGACGACCCGCCATTGCAATTGTACGTGCGCCGCCTCGAGCCTTTAGCCTTGCATCTCGTCGAGGCTTCGGACCAGTAGCGTTACCCTTGAGGAAAACAGAGTATCCGGCCGCGATCCGGGATTTGATCGCGCAGCTTCGCCAAATGCCCGGTGTCGGCCCGCGCTCCGCGGAACGAATTGCGCTCTGGATGGTGCAGGCAAAGGGGGCCCAGCCGGACGAGATCGCGAGCGCGATCGCCGCGACCCGGCAATCGGTCCGCTCGTGCACGCGCTGCGGGTTTTTTACCGTGCAAGAGGTGTGCGAAATCTGCGCTGATCCGGCACGCACGATGGATCAACTTTGCGTCGTCGAACAACCGACCGACATTCTGCCGCTCGAACGGACGAGCGCCTTTCGTGGACGATATCACTCTTTGGGTGGCCGGATTTCACCGCTCGATCATGTCGGGCCGGAAGATCTGCGGATCACCCAATTGCTAGAGCGGGTGAAGAGCGGTGAATTCAAGGAAGTCATTCTCGCGCTGGCTGCAGACGTGGAGGGCGAAGCGACGACCAATTATCTGGTCGAGTTGCTCAAGCCCTTTCCGGTCAGTCTCAGCCGCATCGCACACGGCTTGCCTGCCGGCGGCGGCCTCGAGTCGGCGGACGAGCTGACGCTCTATCAGGCTTTGTCCGGCCGTACGAAGTTGTGATTCAAAGCGTGTCATCCTGAGGCTGCGTAGACGCCGAAGGTCTCACGACTTTCCTCCCGGTGACACACTGAATCGAGGCGTGACCATTTAGCTGCTGCGGGGTCCACATTCGACTTCGCTCAGTGCAGGCTTTCGCCGTCTGCGCGGCTCAGGATGACGAGCCATTGCACAACGCCTTCAGCAACGGCCCGCGTGAACGCGGCAGTTTTCCGAACAAATTACCTAGCGCCAGCGCCGGATTGTGCCTGATCGCTTTCGCGTC